>JAABTG010000106.1 GCA_011389995.1 Thiotrichales bacterium | reverse complement strand
CCAAGGTGGAGCAGTACCCCAAGATGGAAGGCCGTCAGATGGTGATGTTGCTGGCACCCAAGAAGTAGACGCACCATTGTGCCTTGGGGTATGCGGGGCTGGCCCCAAGGGGCGGGGGTATTACGGACTGTAGGAGCGCGCTTGCGCGCGAACACTAGGGAGTCGGAATAGAGTACCATAGCCTGTTCGCGCCCGAGGGCGCTCCCACGGGGTGTTTGCCCTGGCCTGTAATGGCCTGCGGGGGTGAACACTACGTAAACGGCGACAGGGCCCCGCCCATACTCAGGGCCCGGCGGTGGATTTCACACCGCAGACAATAAGGTCACTCAGGGCGGCATCGCCGATGCCACGAAAGGGGACACCCTGCCCGGGGAGACAGTAATCAGAAACCGAAGAGGTAAGTCATGCCCAAGATGAAAACCAATCGCGGCGCCGCGAAACGCTTCGCGCGCACGGCATCTGGTCGCTTCAAGCGTAACCAGTCTCACCGGCGTCACATCCTGACGAAGAAGAGTACGAAACGGATGCGCCACCTGCGCTCCCCCGCCCTGGTGCACGATGCGGACGCCCCGTTGGTGGCCCGCATGCTGCCCTACAGTTAAAGGAGCCACGAGATGCCAAGAGTCAAGAGAGGCGTTACCGCCCACGCCCGTCACAAGAAGATCCTCAAGCAGGCCAAGGGGTACAGTGGTCGCCGCAAGAATGTCTACCGCGTCGCCAAACAGGCGGTCATCAAGGCCGGACAATACGCCTATCGGGACCGCAAGCAGCGCAAGCGTCAGTTCCGCGCCCTGTGGATCGTCCGCATCAACGCGGCGGCCCGGGAGAACGGCCTGTCCTACAGCCGTTTCATGAACGGCCTCGGCAAGGCGGAGGTCACCGTGGACCGCAAGATCCTGGCGGACCTGGCGGTGCACGACAAGGCGGCCTTCGCGGCCCTGGCGGAGCAGGCCAAGACCGCCCTGGCCGCCTGATCCGCCCCCGCCTGCGGGCGGCCGCGGAGGGTCGGTGTTCGACAGGGGAGAGGCCGCCGGCCTTTCCCCTCTTTATTTGCGCGCCCGACAGTCGCAGCCGACCGGGGGGCGTCGGAACGTTTGCCCAGCAACCACGAGCCTGAACCTACCCATGTCGGAGCTAGACCCCATACTCGAGCAGGCCCTGGGGGCCCTGGAAGCCGCCGGCGACCTGGAGGCACTGGATGCCGTGCGGGTGCGCTATCTGGGCAAAAAAGGGCAGTTCACCGAACGGCTCAAGGGGCTGGGGGCCCTGCCGCCGGAGGAGCGCAAGGCGGCGGGGCAGGTGATCAACGAGGCCAAGCAGCGCTTCCAGGCGGAGCTCGAGTCCCGCAAGGCCCATCTGCAGCAGGCGGCCCTGGATATCGCCCTGGAGCGGGACCGGGTGGATGTCACCCTGCCCGGGCGCGGTCAGCAAAACGGCGGCCTGCATCCCATCACCCGCACCCTCCAGCGCATCGAGCGCATCTTCGCCCGCGCCGGCTACCAGGTGAAGGAGGGGCCGGAGATGGAGGACGACTACCACAACTTCGAGGCCCTCAACATCCCGGCCCACCATCCGGCCCGGGCCATGCATGACACCTTCTACTTCGACAGCCATACGGTGTTGCGCACCCATACCTCCCCGGTGCAGATCCGGGTGCTGGAGAACAGCTCTCCACCTTTGCGCATCATCGCCCCCGGGCGGGTCTACCGGTGCGACTCGGACCTGACCCATTCGCCCATGTTTCACCAGGTGGAGGGGCTGATGGTGGACGAGGACGTCAGCTTCGCGGATCTGAAAGGGGTGCTGGACGATTTCCTCAAGAGCTTCTTCGAGAAGGACCTCGAGGTGCGTTTCAGACCCTCCTATTTTCCCTTCACCGAGCCCTCGGCGGAGGTGGACATCGGCTGTGTCATGTGCGGCGGCGCGGGCTGCCGGGTGTGCGGCAACAGCGGCTGGCTGGAGGTATTGGGGTGTGGCATGGTGCATCCCAACGTGCTGGAGTTCGTGGGCGTGGACAACGAGCGTTACACCGGCTTCGCCTTCGGCATGGGGGTGGAGCGCCTCGCCATGCTGCGCTACCGGGTCAACGACCTCAGGCTCTTCTTCGATAACGATCTCCGCTTCCTGCGGCAGTTCGCCTGATCACCCGGCCGGAACAGGATAATGCGATTCAGCGAAAACTGGTTGCGGGAGTGGACCTCTCCGGATGTGGATACCGGCGGCCTGGTGGCCCAGTTGACGGCCGCCGGCCTCGAGGTGGATGCCGTGGAGGATGCCGCGCCCCATCCCCTCCCGGGGGTCGTGGTG
>JAABTG010000105.1 GCA_011389995.1 Thiotrichales bacterium | reverse complement strand
GTCTCGATGCCGTGGAGGATCATGTTCATGATGCCGATGACATAGGGCAGGCTCTTCTTCTCCTTGGCGTAGAAGGTGCGCTTCTGCAGGGTGTCGAGGTCGGCGGTGGACAGGTGGCTGCCGTCCTTGCCATCCGGTCCATAGCGTAAATAGTCATGCGCCTCGCACAGGAAGCCGGCGGAACCGGCGGCGGCGTCGTAGATGCGCTCGCCGATGCGGGGCCGGGTGACCCGGATCATGGCGCGGATCAACGGGCGCGGGGTGTAGTACTCGCCGCCGTTGCGCCCGGCGTTGCCCATGTTGCGGATCTTGGCCTCGTAGAGGTGGGAGAGCTCGTGCTTCCGGGCCTGGGAGCGGAAGCTCAGGCCGTCGATGAGCTCCAGGGCATCCCGCAGGCTGTAGCCGCTGGCGAACTTGTTGCGGATCTCGCCGAAGATCTCGCCGATCTTGTATTCGATGGTGTCCGGCCCCCTGGCGCGCTCGCCGAAGCCCTGGAGGTAGGGGAACAGTTCGCCGTTGACGAAGGCGATGAGGTCGGCGCCGGTCAGGGCCGTGTCGTGGTCGAACTCCCCCTTAGCGGTCCTGGGGGCGGCCCAGTCCGACCAGCGGTAGGGCTCGTCGATGATGGGCCGGTAGGACCTGCCCACCAGCTCGGCCTCCTGGGCGCGCTGGTATTCCAGGTCGTCCAGGTACTTCAGAAACAGCATCCACGAGGTCTGCTCCGTATAGTCCAGCTCGGTGGCGCAACCGGCCTCCTTCCAGAGCACGTCGTCGATGTTGCGGAAGGTCTGCTCGAACATGGATGTTCCTTTGTAAGTCCCTGATGTTTCTTATGGTGCCGCGAGCAGAAGCACTATTCACCATGCACCGGCAACAGCCGCGGCGACGGCACGGCGCCGGCCTCAAGCACTCTTCCACTAAAGCCCTCCTCAGCCCCCCAGCAGCCTGCGCTCGGCGCGCTCCAGTTCCGTGGGACCGCCCTCCAGCACCAGGGCGTCGCCCTCCCGCAGGCGCATGTCGGCAGAGGGCTCTTCGCCGCGCACGCCGGCGCGGCGCACGGCGATGACGTTGACGCCCAGGTTGTCCAGGCCGAGGGCGTCGATGGTGCGGTCCACGGCCTTCGACCCGGGGTGCAGCACCACGCTGCGCAGCCGGTGGATGAAACCCGTGGCGTCGGGATCCGTATCGACGCCGTGGTAGAAGCGACGCAGCTCCTGGTAGCGATGGTCGCGGATGCAATCGATGAGACGCTTGATCTCCCCCTCGGCGAAGCCTATGCCGGCCAGCAACCGGCCGGCCATGGCCATGCTGGCCTCCAGGGCCTCGGGCACCACGGCGTTGGCACCGGCCCGGGTCAGGTCCTCGAAATCGCGGTCGCGCCGTGCCCGCACCACGGTATGGATGTGAGGGTTGACGTCCCGCGCGGTGGCCAGCGCCCGTTCCACCGCCTGGGGGTCGTCGAAGCTGATGACCATGGCCTGGGCCCGTTGGACGCCGGCGGCGCCCAGCAGGCTGCGCTGGGCGGCGTTGCCGAAGTACACGGGTTCGCCGGCGTCGCGGGCCTCGTGGACCACCTCGGCATTGAGGTCCAGGGCCACGTACTCCACGTTGAGGATGCGCAGCAGGGCTGCCACGTTCTGGCCCATGCGGCCGAAGCCGGCGATGATGACGTGGCCCGAGCGGCCCTCGGTTTCGTGGCGCAGGGCCCGGGAGGCACCGGCGGTATCCCGCAGCAGGGCCCGCGGCGCCAGGCGCCGCACGATGGCGCCGTTGGCCCGCACCAGCACGGCGGCGAACAGCATACTGATGATCATGGCCGCCAGCAGGGGCTGCATGGCGTCGCGGTCCACCAACCCCTGGGCCAGGGCCAGGGCGATGAGGGCGATGCCGAACTCGCCGCCGTGGCCCAGGGTGAGACCGGTGCGCAGGGCCACCCCGAGGTCATGGCGCATGAGGCGCACCAGCAGGAAGATGAGCAGCCCCTTGCCCAGCACGATGCCCACCACCATGACCGCCGTCTCCAGCCACACCGCGGGCAGCACGTGGTAGTTCAGCTCCATGCCCACGGTGATGAAGAACAGGCCCAGCAACAGGTCCCGGAAGGGCCGCACGTCGGCCTCCACCTGATGACGATAGGCGGTCTCGCTCAGCAGCATGCCGGCGAGGAAGGCCCCCAGGGGCAGGGACAGGCCGAACAGGCCAGTGAACCAGGCAGTGGCCAGGGTCACCAGCAGGGCGGTGAGGGTAAACAGCTCGCTGGAGCGGGCGGCGGCGCTGTGACGGAGCAGGAAGGGCAGCACCCGGCGCCCCACGATGACCACCACCACCAGCACCGCCAGGCCCTTGAGCAGGGACAGGGCCAGGGTGGTGCCGAGATTGCCGTCGCCGGCGGCCAGGATGGGGATCATGATGAGGAAGGGGATGGCCGCCAGGTCCTGGAACAGCAGGATGCCCACGGACAGACGGCCGTGACTGGCGCTCAGCTCCATCTGCTCCGCCAGTTGCTTGAGGACGATGGCGGTGGAGGACATGGCGGTGGCGGCGCCGAACAGAAACGCCGCCTCCCACTGCTCGCCGAAGGCCAGGGCGATGCCCATGCCGGCGGCCACGCCGCCGGCCACCTGCAGGCTGCCCACGCCGAACAGCTCCCGGCGCATGGAAAGCAGCAGGGGCCAGGAGAACTCCAGGCCGATGGTGAACAGCAGGAACACGATGCCGAGTTCGCCCAGGAAGTGGGTGGTGGGGCCCACGTCCAGCAGCCCCAGGCCGTGGGGACCCGCCAGCAGGCCCACGGCGAGGTAGCCGAGGATGGGCGGCAGGTGGATGCGCCGCGACAGGGCCACCATGACGAACGCCAGGGCGAGGAGGATGATTATCTCGTTCAGATAGCCGTGACCCAAGCACGCCTCCTTCCGGCAACCGGGTTATACCATGACCATCGCCGCGGCAGCCGATGACGGTCCTCCAATGCTACAGGTGACGGCCCCGGAAGGCGCGCCTCACCGGTCATGGACCGGTCCACCGCCGGCCCCAGCAGGGCGGGTGCCCCGCAACCCCCGGATGTCGGCCACGGCGATGCGCTGGCCGTCCTCCTCCGGCTGCAGGGTGACGTGGTCGATGCCGAAGTCATGGTCGAGGCGCGCCCGCAGGCGATCCAGCAGTTCCCGCCAGCCGGTCAGGGAGTCCACCACCACGTGGGCCGACAGGGCGACGCGGGCGGAGGAGATGGACCAGATGTGGAGGTCGTGGACCGACACCACGCCGGCCTCCTCCGCCATGGCATAGCCGATGTCTTCCAGGTTGAGGTGGGGAGGCACCCCCTCCATGAGGGCGTGGAGGGCATCCAGCAGCACCCGCACCGCCGAGGCCAGGATGAGGGCGACGATGAGCAGGGACAGCAGGGGGTCGATGGTGGTCCAGCCGGTGGCCAGGATCACGGCGCCGGAGACGAGGGCGGCCACGGATCCCAGCAGATCCCCCACGACGTGGAGCAGGGCCGCCCGCACGTTGAGATTATGGCGCCCGCCCATCAGCAGCCAGGCCGCCGCCAGGTTCACCAGCAGGCCCAGGAAGGCCACCACCATCACCCCCGCACCGTGGACCGGGCGGGGGTCGCCGAGGCGCTGCACCGCCTCGGCACTGATGAGGGCCACCAGGCCGATCATCAACAGGGCGTTGCCCAGGGCCGCCAGCACCTCCACTCGGCCGAGGCCGTAGGAGTGGCGCCGGGAGGGGCCGCGCAGGGCCAGCAGGGAGGCCGCGGCGGCCAGCCCCAGGGCCAGGGAATCCGTGACCATGTGGCCGGCATCGCCCAGCAGCGCCAGGGAGCCGGTCCACCAGCCGGCCACCGCCTCCACGGCGGCGAAGCTGAGGGTCAGAGCGAGTACTGCCAGCAGCCGGCGGTGGGAACCCTCCGGGGCATGGTGGTGGTGATCATGGGCGTGGTGGTGGCCATGATGGTGGCTGGGCATGGTGGGTGGTCAGGGTCGCTCGCGGTCCAACCTCAACGCTAAGGGCCGCCGCCCGCCGTTGCAAGCCCCGCCGCTGCAAGCCTATAGGGGCAGCGGCGGCTTCATGGCGGTGGCGGGCGCTGCATGCCGGGCTTGCGGATCTGCCAGCGCGCCAGATAGAAGGCGGGCACCAGGGACACCACCGCCATGAGCAGCAGCGGGCCGGACTGGCCCAGGGCCTGGGGCCACATCATGGCGGCCAGCCGGGTCAGGACGGCGAAGAGGAAAAAGGACGCGGCGCCGAAGATGGTGATGAAGATCATATAGGCCGCCAGCAGGTGCTGATCGGGGTTGCGTACCCGTTTCACGTAGGGATAGGCCGCCGCCAGGGCGAGCAGCCACAGCAGGATGATGATGGCGTAGTTCATGGTCTCGTCCTTTGGTTGCAGGCACCCGTATCCCTCGGGCCTTCTGGTCCGCCTGCCCTCTCCGCCTGCCTGCCCCGCCTGTCGCCCCCTGGTCTATAGCTTTCGGGGCCCGTTGCTTCAGGGCCTATTGCCCGAGCAAGCGCTCCTCCTCCTCCAGGTAGATGCGATAGGCGTTGCCGCGATTGCTGGCATCGAAGGCCGGCATATCCTCCCATTCCGACCAGTCGGTATTGGCATAGGCCTCGTCGAAGGGCACGAAATTTTCCACCGCTTCGGCCATGGCATCCCGGACATGGGTGATGTAATCGCGGGTGGTAGCCACGGCCTCCTGGGGATTCTGCGATACGCCGCCGTGGCCGGGAATGATATAGCGCACCTCATCGCCCAATCCGGCGATGTAGTCCAGACCCGCGAGCCATTGGTCGATATCCGTCTCGGGGCTGTCCAGGAATGGAATACGGCCGCCGTAGATGACGTCGCCAGAGAACAATACACCATGCTCCCGCACCAGCAGCACGGCATCGCCGGGGGCGTGGGCCGGCCCCATGTGCCGCACCTCGAAGGTGAGACCGCCGAGGCGGAACAGCAGGCCCTTCTCGAAGGTCAGGTCCGGCGGCACCACATAGGTACTCTCGTCGACCCAGGGGAACAGGGCCTCACGGCGCTGTTCGAGGCGCCGCTGGGCATCCTCGCCCTGACTTGCCGCCGTGCCCCCCACGTAGGCCAGGGCGCCCTGCTGGGCCCATACCCGCGCCTGCCGCTCATGTTCCTTGAAGGCCTGCAGGCCGTAGATGTGATCGGCGTGGTAGTGACTGATGATGACCCTCTTGACGGGCTGCGCCGTCACCTCGCGGATGCGTTGCAACAGGCGGTAACCGAGGGCCGGGGTGCCCAGGGCATCGAATACCACCACGCCGTCGCCGGTGACCACGAAGCCGGCATTGGAGGTGTGGCCCTCGTTCTCGGCGCCGGGGACCCCCGACAGGCCGATGACGTAGTAGACGGGGGCGTCGGGCACCTTGTGCAGCTCGAAGGGCAGGCTCACCACGCCGTAGGGGGTGGCCATGGGCTGAGCGAAGGCGGTCAGGCCATACAGCAGCCCGGCCATCAGCACGCCCCAGCGTAGGTCAGCGCATATAGGCATAATCGTCCTCCCGTTGCAGCTTGATGATCTCCCCGTCCGCCATGGGCACCATGGTGACGAAGCCGTGGATGTCCGCGGGCTCGAAGCCGTGGGCCCGCGCCGCCACGGTGCACATGCGGAACTCGATGGGGCCGGCCACCGTGAGGCTCTGGGCGCGGCGCATCAACTCGCCGTGGCGGGCCATGTTCTCCACCGCGAAGAAGGGTATCTCGCCGCCATGGAGCACCACCACGATGGAGGACTCGAAGGGGTCGGCCTGGTAGAGGTTGTTCAAATAACTCACGCGGTCCAGCACCGACTCCATGGCCCCGACGGAGTCCACCGCCACGTCGTAGACCACCCGCTGGGGCGTGTAGTCGCCATTCTGCGCCGCCGCCCTGCCCCACGGCGCCCCCTCGTCTTGTGCGGCGATGCCGGCCGATGACAGGGCCATCAGGCCCGCGAGCATCAGGGAACTCAGCATTCGATTCATGTTATGTGCACCTCTTGGCATGACGGGTTGGCGGCCCCTACTCCTCGAACACCAGCAGATCGGGCGCGGCCCCCAGCGCCTTGAGGGCCTCGTTCACCGCCTCGTTGAAAGCGGGTGGGCCGCATACGTAGAAGTGTTGACCGAAATCCGCCACATGGGCTTTCAGGAAGGCCTGGTCGATAAGGCCATGGGCATAGCCGGGCGCGTCCTCGTCGGTGCAGGTGAGGATACAGCGCCGGCCGAGGATGTGGCGGAACTCCTTCTCGCAGATGACGTCCGCGGGCGTCTTGTTGGAGAACAACAGGCCATGACCGCCGGCGGCGCCGTCGCGGGCCAGACGGCGCAGGATGGCGATGAAGGGCGTCACCCCGGCGCCGCCGGCGATGAACACGCCGGGCCCTTTGTAGTGGATGGTGCCGAAGGGCGCCGACATGAGGAGCCCGGTGCCGGGGGCGAGACCGTGGAGGGCGGCGGTGACGCCCTGGTGGTCGGGATAGGCCTTGATGGTGAACTCGAGGACGCGGTCGTCGGCGAGGCAGGTGGGGGTGAAGGGCCTGCCCTCGTCTTGCCAGTCGGGGTGGTCGATGGCCAGTTCCACTCCCTCCCCCGCCTCGAAGCTGAAACCCTCCGGGCGGGTGACGATGAAGCGTTTCACATCGTGGGTGACGAACTCGGACATCAACAGGGTAACGCGGTATTCCATGACAGACTCCTGGGGCTTATGCCGGGGATTATTTGATCCAGAGGGTCTTGGCGTTGACGAACTCGCGGATCCCCAACCAGGACAGCTCGCGGCCGTAGCCCGAGTCCTTGATGCCGCCGAAGGGAAGGCGCGGATCGCTCTTCACCAGGCCGTTGACGAAGGCGCTGCCGCAGGCCATGCGCCGGGCGAAGCGTTCACCCCGGGTGGCATCCCCGGTCCACACGCTGCCGCCGAGGCCGAAGCGGGTGTCGTTGGCGACGTTCAGGGCGTCGGCCTCATCGCGCACCCGGATGACGGTGGCCACGGGCCCGAACAGCTCGTCATGGTAGGCAGGCATGCCCCGTTTCACCTTGTCGAGCACCGTCGGGGCGTAGTACCAGCCGGGGCGGTCGTCGATGGCCGTACCGCCGGTGATCACCCGGGCACCCGCGCCCACGCTGTCCTGCACCTGGCGGTGCAATTCATCCCGCAGGTCCTCGCGGGCCATGGGGGCGAGGGTGGTATCGTCATCCAGCGGATCGCCGGCCTCGAGGGCGGCGGCCCCCTTCACGAAGCGGTTGATGAACTCCTCGGCCACCGCGTCCACCACGATGAAGCGCTTGGCGGCGATACAGCTCTGGCCGCAATTCTGGAAGCGGGACTGCACCGCCACCCGCGCCGCCTCGGCCACGTCGGCGTCCTCCAGCACCACGAAGGCGTCGGAGCCCCCCAACTCGAGCACCAGCTTCTTGAGGTGGCTACCCGCCAGGGCCGCCACCTTGCGCCCCGCCGCCTCACTGCCCGTGAGGCTCACACCGTGGATGCGCGGATCGGCGATGACATCCCCCGTCTGCTCATTGCCCATGAGCAGGGAGCGGAACACGCCGGGCGGGGCGTCTATATCCTCGAACAGGCCTTCTATGGCCAGAGCACACTGGGGCACGTTGGAGGCGTGTTTCAGCAGCACCGTGTTGCCGGCGGCGATGGCGGGCGCCGCGCAGCGAAAGACCTGCCACAGGGGAAAATTCCACGGCATGATGGCCAGTACCGTACCCAGGGGCTGGTAGGCCAACAGGTTACGGCTGCCGTCGGACTCGAGGGCCTCGTCTTCCAGATAGGCCTGGCCGTGTTCGGCGTAGTGGTCGCAGACCCAGGCGCACTTCTCCACTTCGCCCTCGGCCTCGCCCACCAGCTTGCCCATCTCGCGGCTCATGAGACGTGCCAGTTCGTGCCTGTGCTCCCGCAGGTGGCCGGCCATCTTCGCCAGCAGACCACCCCGGGCCGTGAAAGGCTCGGCGGCCCACCGCGGCGCGGCCGCCGCGGATTGGGCCAGGGACTCCTCCACCTCCGCGCGGCCCAGGGGTTCGAAGACCTCCATCTGCTCTGCGGTGGCGGGGTTGATGGATCGTTGGGTCATGAGTGCCTCCTGTCTTTGGCCTAGCCGCCGGTCAACCAGCTCCAGTCCAGATCCTCGGGATGGGCCAGGTAATGGTCACCGTCCTTCACCACTTCGGTGAGGAAGGAGCGGCTCAGGGTGAACCGCTTATCGGCTTCCTCGCCCTGCTCCTCCGGCGCCCCCTCCTCCACCGGCGTGAAGCGGCCGTCCACGAAGCGGGTGGTGTAATGCCCCAGGGTCTCGCCGGCATCGTCCACCACCTCGAGGTGGACGACTTCCCCGGAGACCGCCTTCGTCATCACCGATTCCACCAGGCTCACCAGGGGATTGGCATCCGGAGTGGCCAGGGCGGCGTTGCAGATATTGATGTAATGCTTCACCAGGTCGAGGGTGCTCAACTCGCCAGCCATGGTCCTTGCCTCCCGATCGCGATTCGGTTGTTCATCAATTGCTCCTCCGTCTCCGTCTCGAACTCATCCACGGCACGTCTCATGGTATCGGCGGGGCGGTCATAGGCGGATACGAGATCACCCTTCACCTCCGGTGGCCGCCAGGGCCCACGGCGGCTCCCCGCCCTCACTTCTGCAGTTTACCGGTGGCGGTCTCGAGGGCATCCTCGAGGTCACGCAGGGCCTCCTCCAGGCCCGTCTTGACCTCGTCCAGGGCCTCCTCGCCGGCGTCCCGCAGAAGGGCCAGGCGGGTCAGCACCGCCTCCCGGCGGGCCTCCAGCCCGGCCGCTTCCTCTTCCATGGCGATACCCCTGTCGGCATCCGCCTCCCGGGCCCTGGTCTGGAGGCGCTGAATCTCGGCCTGGATCTGTTCCAGCCTCCCCTGTACCTGCTGTTCGTATGCCTGTCTCGGCTCCATGGTTTCCTCCTGTGAGTCATCATGTCGGCAGCCGCGGCCCGGAGGCGCCGTGTTCCGGCCTGGATCCGATCCGGCCTCGGCCATGCCCTACGCGTATGACTGCCCGGCCCCTGATTTCTTTCGGGGGACCATGTGGCCCGGGCGTTCGTGGCGTCCACGCCGGCCATGGCGGGACCCTAGGCCCCCTGCCGTGCCCAGCGCCGGCCCGCCAGGGCGAGAAACACCACCCACAAACCGCTGAATACCAGATCGATGCCCAGCAACAGGCCCAGCACCCATAACGCCGCCGACGGCCACAGGGCGATGATGACGATGCCGAGGAGCATTGCCAGCACCCCGCTGGTGAGCAGCCAGCCCCATCCGTTCAGGGGCCGTAACTGAAACGCCATGCCGGATTTCAAGATACCCTCGACCACCAGGAACACCGCCACCACCAGGGTCAGGCTGACCACGCCGGCGATGGGAAACAGCAGCAGCAGCAGCCCGAGCCCGGCACCGAGCACCGCACCGAGGACACGCCACAGCTGACCGCGCCGTCCCCGCATCTGCACCGCATGGACGCCCTCCAGGAGGCCGATCACCAGCAGCAATAAACCGACCACCAGGTCGGCGGCAATGCTGGCCAGATGGGGAACCACGATGGCGAGCACGCCCAATGCGATGGTCAACAGCCCCAGCACCAGAATGGATCGCCAGGCCGCCGCCACGTCCCCCAAGGACCACGGTTCCAGCACCATCACCGCGGTCGTTCGCCTCGTTGTGCCGTCTCCTTGATTCGTCATGGGTTTCTCCCCTTCGATTCGTTGACGGGCGGACATCGGCCCGAGTACATCCCGTGGATCCGGGGTGTGGCTGCGACCGCCGGAGCGGGGCTGCGCCGGCAGCATCTTCTGTATCTTCAATATCAGTATGCCGCCGGCGACCGCGGCTGCGCTTTTAAATTTGATAATGCTGGAGCAAACGGGATTCGTTCGGGGTTTTTCGCGGCCCGGCCGACGGAGCGTCCTCGTCGAACACGGCGGCTAAGCGGAATGGTCTCGCGGGGAGCATCGGACCCGTTACGTCGGGTGACGCGAAGGCCGGGATGCCTGCCGGGGAGGTGACGGCCCTCAGGGGGCGGGCTTGTCGGGTAGCCACGCCTCCACCTGGTGCGCCCAGTCCTCCAGCAGGCCGCTCATGAGGCGCTCGCGGAAGGCCAGGTAATGGCGGCACACCTCGTCCAGACGGGGCTTGTCGTGAGCCAGGCGCTCCACCTCCAGCCAGTCGTTCCAGGCCGCGTGGATCCCCCAGCCCGCACGGTCCACCTCACAGTTGGGGAGGCGATAGTGGAAGGCGGGCCGGGCCTTGACCCGGGCATCCCCCACCACCCGCTGCACCCGCCGCTCGTCCAGATGGGCGAACAGGGGCAGCAGGTCCAGGGCGCGATTGCGGGTGGGGTTGGCGAACAGGTAATCATCCATCAGGGTGTCCACGTCCGGGGCGTAATCGACGTTGACCACCTTGTCCACGTAGTCGGGCGGAAACGGGTCCACGTAAGCGGTGAGGCGGCGGGCCAGGTCCACCTTCGCGCGCAGCTTGAGCCAGTCGTAGAGGCACAGGAAGGCCTTGAGGAAGGCGGTCAGGGTATCGGCATCGGTAGCGGGCGCTTCCGGATTGAGCTGCATGCCGAAGGCGTTCACCAGCCCTTCGGTGGTCCCCACGGCGCCCGCCTTTCGCAGTTGCGCGATAAGCCGCTCCACCTCGTCCAGGCGATCCAGGGGCAACGGCGGGCTGACCACCTCCATGGGCACCAGGCGCTCGGCACCGGCCCGCAGGATTCCCTCGCCCATCTCATCGAGGTCGTCCAGCAGTCCGCCCGTCTGGCGGGGCTCCCGGCCCTTGCGCTTGAGCCACTCCCAGTCCAGCTCGACGAGCCAGGGGCCCGCCTCATCCCCCCCCACCGAGAATTCGTAGCGACCCACCTCCTCCACCGGCCCGCCCACTTCCCGGGCCACCAGGGCCGCCAGGTCGTCGAGGGGCAGGCCGGTAAGCTCGAGTTCCACCCCCAGACGCCGCAGCCTCCCCTGCTCGGTATGGGTGACAGGTGGCATCGCCAGGGATGAAGGGGTCATGGAGCGACGGCCCCGCCGGCACCGGCCTTCACCGCCCGGCGGTTGGGGATGGAAGGCGCCGGCCGCCCTGCGCCAGGGCCGTCGGAATGGTCCACGGCACGTCCGGCCTGCCCGCCGTGGAGCACACCATCGGTAGCGGCTCGGTATCGTCCGTGAGGGGTTCGGAGTTGTACGGGCATAGGAAGATGAGTGACCGGCTGGTTGAGGGAAAGGGGCCGCACACCCGTCCGCGGTGCGCCTTCAGGAATAGAGGATGATGGCCGGGCTCGGACTGACGATGCGCACCTTGAGGCCCGCCTCCTCTACCCACTCCCGGAGCACCCCCAGCCCTTCGACGCCGGGCAGGTCCTCGATACGCCGCAACAGACGGCCATCTCCCTCCACGGAGACCTCTTCCACGCCCTCGGCGGCCGCCTGGGAATGGAGCCTGGTGTAAAGGGTGTGGTGCAGATTGCCCGGCAGATGGAGCTCCAGGGCCACCGGCCCCTCCTGGGAGGTGACGAGGCGGCGCGCCTCCTCCACGGTCTGGGGGCCCTGCCACAGCAACGTGGTGGGGCTCGGTACGGGCTTGTCCTGCATGGCTGTCGCCTCCGTCATCTATGTGGCCGTTCGTCGCCGGCATTCACCCCTCTCGAGGACCCTTGGGGTGGCCGTCCCTCCCACGTCCGGGGACGCGTCAACCGAACTCCGCCTTGAAGATCTCGTAGAGACGCTTGAGTTCCTTCAAGGGCTCTGCGTGGTCGTCCACCCGCAGATCCAGATTGACCGCCACCGGTTTGTCCTTGCGCCCCGGCTTCACCTTCACCGCCGCGGCCTGACGCCCGCGGCGGTCTCCGCCCGCGCCTTCGCCCGCCTCCAGGGCCTCCATCAGGCGCTCTCCCAGGGTGCGCCCCGCGCTGTGTTCAAAGGCCTCCACCATGTTGTTCACCACCGCCGTGGAGGTCAACCAGTTGCCGGCGGCCACGCAGTCCACCCCGAACTGCTGGTGGTAATGGGGCCTGCAGTCCCGCCCCGACCAGGCGCCACGGCGCCCCGCCACGTCGATGGCGATGAGCTGCCGGGCATCGGCCCGCGCATCGTCGCGCAGGATCCGCTCCAGGGCATCCTGGGGCCCGAGCCCTTTCTCCATCTCATCCAGCACCCGTTCCCCGAGGGTCAGGTGGGCATAGCTCTGGGTGTTCACCACCCCCACACCCACCCGCGAGTAGGCCACGGTGCCGCCCACCGCCACCGAACGGCTGGCCACCGCGGAGCCGAAGGCCTCGCTGGCGCGATCGATGGCGACGATGGAGAAGGTCATACCCCCCGTCTCCCGCGCCCCGCCCTGTCCCCATACCCATGGTTCATGCCCCACCGCCCGCGTTTCCACCCGTTCCCTCGGCCTTCGAAGCCTGTTCTACCGAAACCATAACACTTTACCCCCTCCTCCTTGCGCCCTCGTCGACATTTGATAATCGGACCTTTCCGTGCGCCCACGCCGCTGCTGGAGATGTCGAAAAGCGCCCCCCGGACTCTGCCTCGAGGCCGGACCCCACGTTGACACAAGGGATGATATGGGCTGTTCTGAAACCAGACCGGCGGCACTGTTGGCCATGCCTCGATGGGGCTCAGTTCAATAGGGGAAGGAACGCCACCGGGATATCACGGGAGACGGAGATGACACCATGACCCACCTGCTCGACTACGCCAACGCCCTGGTCTATTTGCTGGCCAGCATCGCCCTGCTGCTCATCAGCCTGCTGCTCATCGGTTACGGCCTGTGGGAGGTGGGCCATGCCATCTACCATGGCCAGCCCTACATCAACGTCTCTCTCGATGCCGTCGGCCTCATCGTCATATCCATGGCGGTATTCGACATCGCCAAGTACCTGTTCGAGGAGCAGGTGGTGCGGGACCGCGAGTTGCGCTCGGCCCGGGAGGCCCGGCGCACCCTGACCAAGTTCCTGGTGATTATCATCATCGCCAGTGCCCTGGAGGCCCTGGTATTCATCTTCCAGACGGGCACCACCGACATGACCAACCTGCTCTATCCCACGGCCCTGCTGGTGGCCTCGGTGTTCCTGCTCATGGGCCTCGGCGTGTTCCAGCGCCTAACCGCCGGTAACGAACAGCTGCTGGAGGGCGAGGAAGAGAAAAGCAGGTGATGGCCGCACCTCCCCGGGAAGACGCAGAAGGTGAAGACGGCTCGAGAAGGGGACGGGTCCATGGAGACTGGACCGGCAAGGGCGCCTGGTTGGCGTTTGCCAGGCCATCCACTCTTGCGACCGTCCCGGAGATACCTTCTTCCGACCCGGATGGCGTGCGAGAGGCGCGACCAAGGCCTGAACAGACACACTCCGGGCATGGTGATCCCCCAGCCCGAGGCATTGTCCGCAGCACTCCAACTGGCCCGCGTACGGCTTACTTGCGGACACCATCTCGACAGGGGCGGCCAGCTCCGCCGGCATGTTCCGCATACAAAAAAGGCCCCCAACTTATAAGTGGGGGCCTTCGGTCAGGCGATCGCCCTCGCCAGAGGGCCGTGGGCTGTTACTGGTTGCTACCCTGCTGGCCACCGCCCTGCTGGCCACCCTGCTGGCGTTGCATTCCGCCCTGCTGGCCCTGCATACCGGGCTGCATGCCGCCGGGATAACCACCGTAGGCACCCGGGTAGCCACCATAGGCACCCGGGTAGCCGCCGTAGGCACCCGGGTAGCCGCCGTAGGCGCCCGGATAACCATAAGGGCCGTAGCCGTAGTAGGGCGCACCGTAGCCGTAGCCGCGGCCGTGACCATAGGCGCTGCCGGACCAGCTCATGTTGCCGCTGCCGAACATATCACCCAGGCCGTCGCCCCAGCCGCTCCAGGGGCCGCCGCCATAACCCGGCCCCCACCAGGCATTGGCGGAGCCCAAAGGAAGGGCGGAAAGGGAGAGAATGGCCGCCGAGGCGGCAACGATGTTCAATTTCTTCATAGGATTCACCTCTGTTTTGGATTTCAGATGGCGGTGCCCGGGTCCGGCATACCGCCGTTTCTCGGGTCCCGTGTTTGCGAATCAAACTGCGAAACTCAAGACAGTGAAATACCCTACATCCGCCGCTGCAACTTGACATTGAGATATTGCAATGACGGGCCGGGGAGGACGATTCGACCGGGAATTGATCCCTTTGCCCCCTTTACACCCCCCTCCCCCACTTGTGGGGGAGGCCGGGAGGGGGAAAATACCCACAACCAAAATCGCCAACCCACCACCCTAGAGCCCCGCCATCCCCATGACCATTCTCCATCCCCTCCCTTTGCTGCTGACCGCCCTCCTCGCCACCACACCCGCCGCGGCCGGGACCGCCACCTACCGTGGTGACATCGATGCCGAGGCCAACCGCGCCTTCTTCGGGGATGTCGCGGACAGGCCGGTGACCGAGTTGTCCATCACCTCCATGGGCGGCTCCGTGGAGGCCGCCATCGCCCTCGGGCGCTGGGTACACGAACGAGGGGTCGACGTGACGGTGGATGAGTACTGCCTGTCCGCCTGCGCCAACTACGTGTTCCCCGCCGGCCGGAACAAGGTCATCCGTCCCGGCGCGGTGGTGGCCTGGCACGGCAGCTACCGCCATCTGGTGGAGACCGGCCAGTGGCGGGACGACGCCCGCGCCCGCATGGAACGGCACGGCGAGGACCAAGCCACCGCCGGCACCCGTGCCCGGGCCGCGGCCCGGCGCCTGGCGGCCCTGGAAGACGCGTTCTTTGAAGACATCGGTGTGGACGGCCACCTTGCCTGGGTGGCCAAGATGCCGCCCTACCGGGTGCCCGACTACTACACCCTGCCCGTCGCCGACATGGCCCGCTTCGGCGTCACCGGTATCGAGGCACCTCCCGATTACCCCCCTGCCGACCTCTCCCACGTCGACGCCCATATCACCCCCATCCGCCTCGACCCGGGACCCGGGCCGTGAGCCTGCCCTACAACGCCATGGTGGCCATGCGCCTCACCGAGATGGCCGACATCCTGGAACAACAGGGCGCCAACCCCTTCCGCGTGCGCGCCTACCGCCGTGCCGCGGACACCGTGGAGCACCTGGAGCGCCCCGTGGAGGCCCTGTTGGCCGCGGACGGACTCAAGGGCCTCGAGGCCCTGCCCGGCGTGGGTGCCGGCATCGCCCTGGCCATCTCGGAGATCGTCGCCACCGGCCGCTGGGCCCAACTCGACCGCCTGCGCGGCACCCTGGAGGGTGCCCGGCTGTTCCAGACCGTACCCGGCATCGGCCCGGAGCTTGCCGGGCGCATCCACGATGAACTCCACATCGACACCCTGGAGGCCCTGGAGAACGCCGCCTGGGATGGCCGCCTCGAACAGGTCCCCGGCATCGGCGCCCGCCGCCTCACCGCCCTCCGAGCGACCCTGGCCACCATGCTCGGCCGCACCCGCCGCCAGACCCACGTGCCCCCTGCCCTCGCCCCTGACGTGGCCCTCGTGCTCGCCATCGACCGCCAGTACCGTGATCAGGCCAATGCCGGGAAGCTGCCGAAGATCGCCCCCCGGCGCTTCAACCCCGAGGCCAAGGCCTGGCTACCCATCCTCCACAGCGAGCAGGACGGCTGGCACTTCACCGCCATGTACTCCAACACCGCCCGCGCCCACGAGTTGGGCCGGACCGACGACTGGGTGGTGGTGTATTTC
>JAABTG010000104.1 GCA_011389995.1 Thiotrichales bacterium | reverse complement strand
CTCCCCGGCCCTCCCCGCGAGCGGGGAGGGGGTAAAGGTGGCGCTCCCCGAGGGAGCGCCGTGTGTTTTTATGGGGGCTCATGCTGCCGAATGGGCCTTGACGTGGATGGGGCCGTAAGGCTCGTTCTGCACCAGCTCGATGAGGGTGGCCTTGAGGAGTTCCATCAGGGCAAGGAAGGTGACGACCACCCCCGGTCTGCCCTCGTCGTGGGGAAACAACGTGTGGAACGGGACGAAGCCTTCGGTATCCAGGGAGCCCAGCACCTGGGCCATGCGGTCGCGTACCGACAGGGGCTCGCGCTGCACGTGATGGTGGGAGAACATCTCGGCGCGGGAGACCACGTCCTTCATGGCCACCAGCAGCTCCTTCAGGGTCACCTCCGGGAGGGCCCGCACCAGCTTTACCTGAGAGGGCACCGCGGCGGTGGGGATGACGTCCCGCTCCACCCGTGGCAGGGCGTCCAGGTCCTCGGCCGCCTGCTTGAAGCGCTCGTACTCCTGGAGGCGGCGCACCAGTTCGGCCCGCGGGTCCTCCTCCTCGCTCTCCACCGCGGCCGGCCGCGGCAGCAGCATGCGGGACTTGATCTCCGCCAGCATGGCGGCCATCACCAGGTACTCCCCCGCCAGCTCCAGGCGGAACTCCTTCATGAGCTCCACGTATTCCACGTACTGGCGCGTGATCTCGGCGATGGGGATGTCGAGGATATTCAGGTTCTGGCGGCGGATGAGATAGAGCAGCAGATCCAGGGGCCCCTCGAAGGCCTCCAGGAACACCTCCAGGGCATCCGGGGGGATGTACAGATCGTGGGGCAGCTCGGTGTAGGGCAGGCCCTGCACCATGGCGAAGGGCATCTCCTCCTGCTGGGGTACGTGGGCCGGCGCCACGGCCCTGCCGTCTGCTGGTGGCTCCGCCATCACCGGTAGGACAACCCCATCACCTGGCGCACCTCCTCCAGGGTGTCGCGAGCCACCTGGCGCGCATCGTCGATGCCTTCGGCGACGATGGCGCGCACGGTATCGGGCTTTTCAAGGTACTCCTGGGCGCGGGCGCGGATGGGCGCCTGCTCCGCCAGCACGGCATCGATTACCGGCTGCTTGCAGTCCAGGCAGCCTATCCCCGCCGTGGTGCAGCCCTCCTGCACCCAGGCCCGGGTGGCGTCGTCGGAGTAGACCCCGTGGAACGCCCACACCGGGCACTTTTCCGGCGTCCCCGGGTCCGAGCGCCGCACCCGCGCCGGGTCCGTGGGCATGGTGCGCAGCTTGCGGGTGACCGACTCCGGGTCCTCCCGCAGACCGATGGTGTTGCCGTAGGACTTGGACATCTTCTGGCCATCCAGGCCCGGCATCCGCGGGGCGGGGGTGAGCAGGGGCTGGGGCTCCGGCAGGATCACCTTGCCGCCACCGTCGAGATAGCCGAACAGCCGCTCCCGGTCGCCGATGCTGATGTTCTGCTGGGCCTCCAGCAGGGCCCGGGCCTTGTCCAGGGCCTCGCCGTCGCCCCTCTCCTGCCAGGCGCGCCGCAGCTGGGTGTAGAGCTTGGCCCCCTTCTTGCCCATCTTCTTGACCGCCGCCTCCGCCTTGTCCTCGAAGCCGGGCTCGCGGCCATAGAGGTAATTGAAGCGCCGCGCCACCTCCCGGGTCAGCTCCACGTGCACCACCTGGTCCTCCCCTACCGGCACCAGCCCGGCTCGATAGATGAGGATGTCGGCGGACTGCAGCAGGGGATAGCCCAGGAAACCGTAGGTGGCCAGGTCGCGCTCCTTGAGTTTCTCCTGCTGGTCCTTGTAGGTGGGAACGCGCTCCAGCCACCCCAGGGGGGTGAACATGGACAGCAGCAGGTGAAGCTCGGCATGCTCCGGCACCCGCGACTGGATGAACAGTCGCGCCTCGCCCGGGGTGATGCCGGCGGCCAGCCAATCCACCACCATGTCCCACACGCTGCCGGCGATGTCGCCGGGGTCCTCGTAGTGGGTGGTGAGGGCATGCCAATCGGCCACGAAGAAGTAGCACTCGTACTCGTGCTGGAGCTTTATCCAGTTCTTGAGGACGCCATGGTAGTGGCCCAGGTGCAATGCTCCCGTGGGACGCATCCCCGAGAGCACCCGCTGGTGCTGACTGGTCACGACAATATAACCTCCGGTCGAGGGTTCATGGGAATGCCCCTGTCACGTTAATGTCCCATCAGGACCTGCAACAGCCCCAGATACTGGGCTCCGCTCAGCCCCGTGGTGGTGGAAAGGAGCGCCAATACCCACATCAGGGGCGGACCCAGGATCCACTGAAGCATACCGGTAAACAGCAGGGCCAGGAGGATCACCAGGCCGTAGGGCTCCATGCGGGCGAATTTTACCGCCATGTTGACGGGCAACAGGCTGGTCACCACCCGGCCCCCATCCAGGGGCAACAGGGGCAGCATGTTGAGCACCATGAGGATGGCATTGATGAAGATCCCCGCCACCCCCATCAACACCAGGGGCACCACCACCTCGGAGCCCCCCGCCAGCACCCGGATCATGAGGTGGGCGAACAGACCCCACAGCAAGGCCATCACCAGGTTGGCCGCCGGCCCGGCCGCCGCCACATAGGCCATGTCCTGCTTGGGGCGTCGCAGGCGTTGCCACGACACCGGCACCGGCTTCGCCCACCCGAACACGAACATCCCCGTCTGCAGCAGGGCGGTGGAAATCAGCAGCATGGCCGGCACCAGGAGGGTACCCACGGGGTCGATATGGGGGATGGGGTTCAAGGTCAGCCGCCCCGCCTGTTGGGCGCTGGTATCGCCGAACAGCTTCGCCACCCAGCCATGGGCCACCTCGTGCACGGTGATGGCGAGCACCACCGGCAGTATCCAGATGACGATGCGTTGTATCAGGTCGAGTTCACCCACGGGGGCAGCCCCGGCGTGGCGGAGACGGTGGCATCAGAGAAAAGGTTCCGGATCGCCCTGGCCGGTACGCACCACCTTCGGGACGTCTTCCGTAAGGTCCACCACCGTGGTGGGCTCGAGGCCGCTGAAGCCACCGTCGATGATGACGTCCACGTGGGCCCCCATCTCCTCGCGAATGACCTCCGGATCGGTCATGGGCAGGGTGCCGCCCGGCGGGATGAGGGTGGAGCTCATGAGGGGTTCCCCCAGGGCGTCGAGCAGGGCCATGGTGATACGGTTGTCCGGGATACGGATACCGATGGTCTTGCGCTTGGGGTTCTGGAGGCGCCGCGGCACCTCACCGGTGGCCCGCAGTATGAAGGTGTAGGGGCCAGGGGTGGCGTTGCGCATGGCCCGGTAATCCGCGTTATCCACCCGGGCGTAGGTGGCGATCTCCGACAGGTCCCGGCATACCAGGGTGAAGTTGTGCTTGTCGTCCAGGCGGCGGATGCGGCGGATGCGCTCCTGGGCCGCCTTGTCGCCGATGTGGCAGCCGAGGGCATAACCGGAGTCCGTGGGATAGACCACCAGCCCACCGCCGCGGATGATGGCCACCGCCTGGTTCACCAGCCGGGCCTGGGGATTCTCGGGATGGATAACGAAGAACTGCGCCATGTCAGGCCGCCCGGCCGCCCCAATCCGCCCACACCGGCCGGAGATCCCGGGGCAGCCGCGGCAGGGCGCCGAGTTCGATCCAGGGGTTCTCGGGGCCGTGGAAATCGCTGCCGCTGGAGGCCAGCAGGCCGTGGCGGCGCGCCACCGTCGCCATGCGGTCTATCTCTTCGGGGGCATGGCTGCCGGACACCACCTCGATGCCCTGGCCACCGGCCTCCTGGAATTCCGCCACCAGGCGCCCGAGCTTGGCCGCCGTCAGCCCGTAACGCGCCGGATGGGCGATGACCGCCTGTCCTCCGGCCGCCCGAATCCAGCCCACGCCCTCGGCCAGGCCGGCCCACTCGCCGGCCACGTGGCCGGGCTTGCCCTTGACCAGATACTTCTTGAACACGTCGCGCACGGACTCCGCCCTGCCTTGGGCCACCAGGAAGTGGGCGAAGTGGGTACGGCTGAGGATACTGCCCCTGGCCAGCGCGCGGGCGCCTTCATAGGCCCCCGGGATACCGGCCTCCCCGAGCAGGCGTGCGATGCGCTGCGCCCGCCCCTCCCGCTGTTCCCGCAGGCGCGCGAGGCCGTCCTCCAGGGCGGCGCAGTCACGGCCGACGTTGAGGCCGAGGATGTGCACCGTGCGCCCGCCCCAGGTGACGGAGACCTCCACGCCCCTCACCACTTCGAGGCCGAAGGGCGCGGCGGCGGCCTCGGCCTCCTCGAGCCCGGCGGTGGTGTCGTGATCGGTGAGGGCCAGGACGTGGACGCCCGAGCGCGCCGCACGCGCCACCAGTTCCGGGGGCGACAGGGTGCCGTCGGAAGCGGTGGAATGGGAATGAAGGTCGTAGAGCAGAGTAGACATAAGCGTGGCATTGTAACCGAATACCGCCGGATATTTGGCCGCGGCTTATGCAGGATTCACCGCCGCCCCCTGTCACCGCCCCATACGCGCAGGCGGGGCGGATTGTGGGCCGGATGGGTTTATACTCTCCGCCCCATGAGTATTCTGATTGTGGACGTTCGGGCCTTCGGCAGGGTTCTGAAGGACAACGTGGACCGTTTCGCGGCCAGCGCACCCGATGATCCGCAGACCCGGGACGCCACCCGCACCCTGGGAGACGCCCTGAGCCAGTTCGTGGACATCGCCGCGCATGTCGATTCCGGCGACGACACCCGCGGCGGGCTGACCACCGAGGATATGGACCGTGTCGGTGATCATGTGCTGACCCTCATGGAGGCCGTGGTGGCCGGGGTGCGGGGGCATATCGAGCCCGCGGATCAGGCCATGCTCCAGCGCGCCGTGGCCGGTGCCTCGGTATGGCTGGTGCGGGCCGGGGCGCGTCTGGAGCACCTGGAGCCGGTGGCCAACGCCTTCGCCGAGGTGGCCAACCACACCCAGGACCCCGCCGAGCTGGGGGAACTCTGCCTGCTGATGGAAGAGGTGCTGATGGGCGCCAGTCCCGCCGTCAAGACGGATCTGCAGGAATCCAATCCCATGCGGCCATGGCGGGTGATGAATCTCAACTGGGGCATCATCGCCACCCGCAGCCAGGACGCCGCTCTGATGAGGCGCACTTTTGATCAGATGGCGGAACACATCCCGGCAGACATGCTCACTTTCTTTCGGGAGGGCTTGGGCGAGATGGAACGTATGGGCTACCCCGCCGGCGTGCTGGCCGTGATGCAGGCCTACCAAGACCAGTGGAGCCACCGCACCATACATTGACTCATCGCTGAATAAAGCCATCCGGGCCTTCGCAGCGTACGCCCAGGGAAAAGTGTGATTTCCCCTGGGCTTCATGTTCCGACACTTGCGTGTCAGAAAATGGCGGCACCTCCGTGTGCCGCTGCTGGATTAAACGCAAAAAGGCCACCCTGTCTTCCGGCGTGCGTCGTCATGACGAGACCAGGATTCACCATAACTGGACACCCCTTTTTCAACCATTCACCATTGACCTCACCCACTTCACCGATCCCCGTCCTCCCATGTACTACATGATCCTGGCCACCGACCGCCCCGGCAGCCTCGAGGCACGCGTCGACGCCCGTCCCGAACACCTGGCCCGCCTGGGACACCTCAAGGGTCAGGGGCGGCTGCTGATGGCCGGCCCCCTGCCCGCGGTGGACGCCTCCGATCCGGCCGCCGCCGGCTTCACGGGCAGCCTCATCGTCGCAGAATTCCCTTCCCTGGAGGATGCCCGGGCTTGGGCCGACGCGGACCCCTACTTCGCGGCGGGGGTCTATGACAACGTCACCGTCAAACCCTTCAAGAGAGTACTGCCATGACCGAAGAGAACCCCCGTATCGCCATGATCCACGAGCGCATCACCGAGGCCCTGAAGCCCACCGTGCTGGAAGTCGAAGACGAGAGCCACAAGCACGTCGGCCACCCCGGCGCCCAGGCCGGGGGCGGCCATTTCAATGTGCTGGTGGTATCCGCGGCCTTCGAGGGCGTGCCCCTCATCAAGCGCCATCGCATGGTCTACGACGCCATGGGCGATGCCATGGAGTCGGAGATCCACGCCCTGTCCATCAAGGCCAAGACCCCCGACGAGGCCTGACGGCACCGTGAGCGCCACCGTCGACCTGGCCCGGGAACTCGTCTCCCGGGCCTCCGTGACCCCCGGGGACGCCGGCTGCCAGCAGCTCCTCGGCGAACGCCTGGCGGCCCTCGGCTTCGAACTGGAGCCCATGGCCTTCGGCGAGGTCAGCAACCTGTGGGCGCGCCGGGGCCGCGCCGGGCCCCTGTTCTGCTTCGCCGGCCACACCGACGTGGTGCCGCCGGGGCCCGCCGATCGCTGGCAACATCCGCCCTTCTCCGCCGCCGTGCACGACGGCGCCCTGTGGGGCCGGGGCGCCGCCGACATGAAGGGCAGCCTGGCGGCCATGGTGACCGCCTGCGAGGCCTTCGTGGGTACCCATCCGGACCACCGCGGCTCCATCGCCTTCCTCATCACCAGCGACGAGGAGGGGCCGTCGGTGGACGGCACCGTCAAGGTGGTGGAGGCCCTCGAGGCCCGCGGCGAGACCATCCGCTGGTGTCTGGTGGGCGAGCCCTCCAGCACCGACCGGGCAGGCGACACGGTCAAGAACGGGCGCCGCGGCTCCCTCGGGGGACGGCTCACGGTGCACGGCGTCCAGGGCCACGTGGCCTATCCGCACCTCGCCGACAACCCCATCCACGCCCTCGCCCCCGCCCTGCTGGAACTCACCACCACCTCCTGGGACCAGGGCAGCGAGCACTTCCCACCCACCACCTTTCAGATCTCCAACATCCACGGCGGCACCGGGGCCGACAACGTCATCCCCGGGGAACTGGAGGTGTGGTTCAACTTCCGCTTCTCCACCGCCGTCACCGCCCCCGAGCTCAAGGAGCGCGTGGCGGCCATCCTGCGCCACCACGGGGTACGCCACGACATCCACTGGCGCCTGTCCGGTGAGCCTTTCCTGACGCCGGCCGGGGCCCTGGTGGACGCGGTCCAGGCGGCGGTGAAGACGGTGACAGGCATGGACACCCGCCTTTCCACCGCCGGCGGCACCTCCGACGGCCGCTTCATCGCCCCGACGGGGGCCGAGGTGGTGGAACTCGGGCCGGTGAACGCCACTATCCACAAGGTGGACGAGAGGGTGGATGTGGCGGACCTCGACCGCCTTTCCCTCATGTACCTGCGGGTGCTGGAGGAACTGCTGGCCTGAGCCCGGGCGGGCCTGGTTTAAGGATCCCCATCGCCCCGCGTGCCCGGCCGCACGGGTCTCATGGGGTACGTCCTGTTGGGGGTACCCGATCCGTACCGCTATATGACACGAGTGCCGTCGACACCCGTCGCGGCCACGAGGCGCCTTACCCCTTGGCCCTTGTGCGCTACGGACGTCATGGAGTCCGTTCGTCTAAGGCCAGCTCGGCCTGTACGCCGGATGCGGGATCCCCGGCGGCAGCCTCCCGCGACACCAATGTGCTCACGCGCACGCCCAGCAGTCGCAGCGGCCGCTCCAACGGTGCCCGGCGCAGGCACTCCCGGCTCGCCGCCAGCAGGTCCGCGGTATCGTCGACGGGCTCGCGTAGGGTGAGGTCGCGGGTCAGGGTGCGGAAGTCCTGGTAACGCAGCTTGATGCCCACGGTCGTTCCCCGTACGCCCAGGGCGCGGAGATCGGCGGCCACCTGGTCGCAGAGGGCGGTGAGGATCCCCGTGAGCTGCCCGCGGTCGCGTCGCGGATGAAGGTCGTGCTCGAAGGTGGTTTCCCGACTGACTGACTTGCGTTCGGTTTCCGTGACCACCGGCCCGTCGTCCCGCCCGTGGGCGGCCGCGTGGAGCCAGGCCGCGTAGTTGCGTCCGAAGTGGGTCTGCAGCAGGGCGAGGTCGGTGTGGGCGAGATCGCCGATGGTATGGACCCCCAGCACCTCCAGCCGTTTCGCGGATTTTGGTCCGATGCCATTGATCTTGCTTGCCTTCAGCGGCCAGATGCGGGTGGCCAGATCCTCCTGGCCCACAAGCGTGAGGCCGTCCGGTTTGTCGAATTCCGAGGCCATCTTCGCCAGCAGCTTGTTCGGGGCGATGCCGATGGAGCAGGACAGTCCCGTGGCGCTGCGTACCGCTTCCTTGAGCCTGCGGGCGATAGCGGCCGGATCCAGGCGATGAGCGGTCAGATCGATGTAGATCTCGTCGATTCCCCTATCCTCGATTTGCGGCGTGATGGCTGCGACCGCCGCCTTGAAGCGCGCCGAGTAGTCCCTGTAGGCGGTGAAATCGGCCGGCAGCAGAACCGCGTCCGGCGCGAGCCGGGCGGCCGTCATCAACCCCATGCCGGAATGCACCCCCACAGTGCGCGCCTCGTAGGTCGCGGTGGTCACCACGCCGCGGCCCCGGTAGCCGCCCAGACGGACAAACTGCAAGGCGCCGTCCGGCCCCTCGACCGGCGGCTCTGCGCGACGACCGCCGACCACGAGCCGCCGGCCGCGCAGAGCGGGGTAGCGCAGCAACTCCACGGACGCGTAGAAGGCGTCCATATCCAGATGGGCAATGCAACGGTCCGGAAAGTTAAGCTGAGCTTCCAATGGGGCCCCTTTGTGCCGCCTCTATGGGTTGTTCCCGCCTCGTCAGGGCGATGGCGGGAAACCGCAGGGCGCGCATCGACACCCGTCGGGCCGTCCGACCGGGCGGTGATGCATATATGGTGCCTCAGCAGGAGGCAGAGTTCCTCGGTGCTTTCCCCGGGCGGGCTTTCGCCGCGGTTTTCATGTCTTCCATCGCTTCATCGTCAGTGTTCTCTCCTGTCGGATGTCCAGGCCAAATCCTGCGTGTCTTGTCGGGAACGAGACTGCTTGACAAGCGTACGTAATGGCGTACGCCCGTTGATGTCTGAGTATGGGAGCGCAGTCATGGCTGCCGTAAGCGCGAGCGAGGCCCGGGCCAATCTCTACCGCCTGATGGACGAGGAAAAGGTGGTGAAGGCTCTCGGGTTATGGAGCCACTACGAGTAGCCGGCACTTCCGGAAGGGGCGCCCCCTGATAGGAACGATCGACGACCCAAAAAAAACGCCCCAGGGCCGGCGTGGCCCAGGGGCGTCTTTGGAAGATGGTAGCGGGGGCAGGATTTGAACCTGCGACCTTCGGGTTATGAGCCCGACGAGCTGCCAGACTGCTCCACCCCGCACCTGAAGTAATTAATGATACGCCGATTAACTTCCGGCATCAACCCGTTCGGCATCGATTCCTGGCGACACGCGTCATGGCCGGCCCTCATGGGCGGAAATCCGCCAACCGCACGGGCCGGCGCTGAGAGCCCCAATGGCCGGGCTCGGCCTCGAAGACGCCGGCGCAGGTCGCGCCACAGCGGTTGCAGCGCCCATCCGGCATGAGATTCCATTCCGACAACTCGTACCAGTCCCGGCCGATGAGACGCTGGCCGCAGCCATGGCAATAGGTGCTCTCGCCGGCCTTGTCGTGGACATTGCCGGTGTAGGCGTAGCGCACGCCGTTGGCGAGGGCGATCTCCCGGGCCTGTTCCAGGGTGGAGAACGGCGTCGGGGGTATGTCCAGCATCTTCCACTCGGGATGGAACGCGGTGAAATGCATGGGCACGTCCGGCCCCAGTTCCTGCGCCACCCAGCGGGTCATCTCATCCAGTTCCTCCGGGGAATCGTTCTCGCCCGGGATGAGCAGGGTGGTCAGCTCCAGCCACACGGCGGTCTGGTGCTTGATGTAGCGCAGGGTGTCCAGCACCGGCTCGAGGCGGCCACCGCACACCCGGTGATAGAAGCGGTCCGTGAAGGCCTTGAGATCGACGTTGGCGGCGTCCATGTGGTGGAAGAACTCGCGCCGCGCATCCTCGCCCACGTAGCCCGCGGTGACGGCCACGGACTTGATGCCGGCCTCACGGCAGGCCCGTGCGGTATCCACGGCATACTCGAGGAAGATCACCGGGTCGTTGTAGGTGAAGGCGATGCTGCGGCAACCGAGGGCCCGTGCCGCGGTGGCCAGGGTCTCGGGCTCGGCCCGGTCCATCAGGGTGTCCAGCTCCCGGGACTTGCTCATGTCCCAGTTCTGGCAGAACTTGCAGGCCAGGTTGCAGCCGGCGGTGCCGAAGGAGAGCACCGGCGTGCCCGGCAGGAAATGATTGAGGGGCTTCTTCTCGATGGGGTCGATACAGAAGCCGCTGGAGCGCCCATAGCTGGTGAGCACCACCTGGTTTTCCACCCGGGCCCGCACGAAACACAGGCCCCGCTGGCCCGCATGCAGCTTACAGTAGCGAGGGCAGACATCGCACTGGATGCGCCCGTCCTCGAGTTCGTGCCAGAAGCGGGTGGGTACCACCCCCGGATCGTTGAGTCTAAGTTCGGCTGCCTCTGTAGTCATTTCTTCCTGCTCCTTCGCAACGCTCCCGCGAAGTGGTTGTCTCTAACTATAATTTTAGTAGTGATCGTGACGACGGGAATTGCCTTATGACAATCCAGCGCCGGCCGGCGGTAGCCGGCACCTTTTACACCGCTGACCCCCATGAACTGCGCCACACCGTGGAAGGCTATCTCGCCGCGGCCGGGGCCGGCGGCACGCCCCCCAAGGCCCTGGTGGCGCCCCACGCGGGTTATGTCTATTCCGGCCCCGTGGCCGCCCGCATCTATGCCCGCCTCGTCCCCCTGCGCGATACCATCCGGCGGGTGGTGCTGCTGGGACCGAGCCACCGCGTGCCCTTCCGGGGCATTGCCCTGTCCGGCGCCGACGAGTTCGTGACGCCCCTGGGGGCCGTGCCCCTGGACGGGGCGGCCATGGACGAGCTCGCGGATCTGTCCTGGGTGGGCGTCCTCGACGAGGCCCACGCCCGGGAGCACAGCCTGGAGGTCCATCTGCCCTTTCTGCAGACCATCCTCGAGTCGTTCACCCTGGTGCCCCTGGTGGTGGGGGAGGCCTCGGCGGAGCAGGTGTCCGAGGTGCTCAAACGTCTGTGGGGCGGGCCGGAGACCCTCGTCGTGGTGAGTTCCGATCTCAGCCATTTCCACGACTACGCCACGGCCCGCGCCATGGACGGCGAGACATCGGAGCTCATCGCCTCCCTCGGCTCCACCCATATCGACGGCGAGCATGCCTGCGGTTGCCGGCCCTTGAACGGGTTCATCCTCACCGCCCGGGAGAAAGGCCTCAAGGGGGAAATCGTGGACCTCAGGAATTCGGGGGACACCGCCGGCCCCCGGGACCGGGTGGTAGGCTATGGCGCCTATGGATTCGCCTGATGGCCTCACGGCGGCCCAACGCCAGACCCTCCTCGCGGTGGCCCGGGATGCGGTGTCCCACGGCCTGATCCACCGCGCACCGCCCACGGTGCGTGGCACGGACTTCGAGGAGGCCCTGCGGGTGGTGCGGGCCACCTTCGTCACCCTGGAGTCCGGCGGCCGTCTGCGCGGCTGCATCGGCACCCTGGAGGCGCGCCTGCCCCTGGTGGAGGACGTCGCCCTTCATGCCTATGGTGCAGCCTTCGAGGACCCCCGTTTCCCCCCTCTGGAAGCGCGGGAGGCCGATGACCTCGCCTATCACATCTCCATCCTGAGCCCGCCGGTGGCCCTGGACATCCGCGACGAGACGGAACTGGTGCAGCGCCTGCAACCGGGAGTGGACGGCCTCATCATCGAGCAGAGTGGGCGCCGCGCCACCTTCCTGCCCTCGGTGTGGTCCTCCCTGCCCGCACCGCGGGACTTCGTCGCTCACCTCAAGGCCAAGGCCGGGATCCGGGACGACGATGGAACCCCCCTGCGGGCCTGGCGCTACCATACCGAGGGTTTCGGCCGCGGGTAGGCGATGGACGCCGATTATGGGGGCTCACCACCCCCGCCGGCGGTCACCACCCGGCACTCCCCCACCGAGTCCCGCCCGCAGATCCGCCCGTCGGGCCACACCGCACCCGACAGCAGGGTCCCGGTAATCACCGCGCCACCGAGCCGTGCGTCGCGCAGGTTGGCATAGCTCAAATCGGCTCCCGTGAGGTCGGCGTTGGTGAGATCCGCGCCCGTGAGGGTGGCTCCCTTGAGATCGGCACGGCTGAGGTCGGCGTAGCCGAGGCTGGCCTTGGCGAAATCCGTATAGGCCAGATCGGCCCCGCGCAGATTGGCGTTCAGAAGGTCCGCGTCGCGCAGCCTGGCGTTGCGGATACGGGCACCCTCCAACTCTGCGTCGCGGGCCTCGAGCCCGTCCATGGTGCAATTGTTCCAGTTGACCCCGGGCCCGGGCGCGGCGCCGCAGTCGGCGGCATCCTCCACGGTGGCGGGGCCGAGGACGAAGCCCAGGGTCACCAGTCCGACGGCCAGCACCAGGACGGCGGGCACGATCCAGCGCCAGCTCCGGCGTTCCCGCTCCGACCCCGCCCGCAGGGTATCCAGCAGCGCGGCCTTCTGTCGCCGGTGCCGGATCACCGCATCCGACTCCGCATCCCGCCGTTCCGGCCGGCCGGGCTGGCGTTGTTCCACACCCGCGGGCGGGGCCTCGGCGCCATCCCGCCGATCGTGGCCACTGCGCTCGTCCTCCCGCTGGCGCAACATCTGCAACTCCTCGGCGGTGGCACCTTCGTGCACCGCCGCGGGCATGAGGTTCGGAAACTCCGCCACCTGGCGCCACCGCTGCCGGTCCCGGCTCACCTCGTCGCTCTGATGGACGCGGCCCAGCAGTACGTACCTGGCGATCTGGGAAGCGCGGAACGGCCCCTTGACGGCGTCACCGCGGCGCACGTACCACAGGGTGCCCGTGTTGGTGTTCGGTTCAGCCATAGAGGAGCATTGACGATAGGGTATTAAGGTTCATGGTTATCGATTATGAAACGAAACCGCCAGGACACGTCTATACCGGTGGTAGCATGGGCACCCGACGGCCCGCCGGACCGAAGACTCACGGTCATCGCCGGTGTTGGCCGGGCAATGCCCCGGCAGACGCCGGGGCTCGTGCAGCCATGACCACCCCGTTCGCGTTACATTGAGCCTCCCCTGACCCCAGACTAGCCCCGTGGACATCACCAATCCAGTCAAGCCCGGCAACGCCATCCTCCTGGCCTCCACCCGGGCGGTGGCACAACGCTTCCAGGTGGGACAGATACTCCAGGCCATGGTGGTGTCCGCCGGGGGCGGTCGCGCCGTGCTGGATATCAACGGCCAACGCCTGAACGCCGCCACCGACGTCGCCCTGCGTCAGAGTCAGGCCATCGAGGTCCAGGTGGAACGGGCCCGCTCTCCCGTGGTGCTCAAGGTGCTGCCCGAGGCCCGGGGTCAGGGCGAGTTGGAGCGCCGCGCCCTGCGCGGCTCCCTGCCCCGCCAGGCGGCCCTCACCCCATTGCTCGCCAATCTGCAGGCCGTGGCCCACTCGACCCCCCAGGCCCCGCGCCCACCGGTCAGTCCCCTGGTGGCCGAGGCCGCCCGCCAGGTGCTGCAATCCCTCCCCGGGCCCCGCCAGATGACCAGCGGTGAAGGGGTACGGGAGGCCATGCGCCAGAGCGGCACCTTTTTCGAGGCCGGTTTGCGTCACCGCGCCGAGGGCGCGCCGCCGCCCACCCAACCGGATCTCAAGGGCCAGATGCTGCGCCTGCTGGCCATCCTCACCCGTTCCTCCCTGCCCGCGGCGCCTGCCCCCCGTGGCGGCACCGAGGGCCGGCCGCCTGCCCAGGGCACGCCGCAGCCCCCTGGCCGGGCCACTACCCCGGGGGCCGCGCCCAGGCCCGATGGCGCTCCCCGGGCAGCCATGGAGGCGGCGGCGCCCACGGCGCGTGGCGAGGCGGCGGCGACGCGGGCCGATACGGGGGCCCCGCCCATGCGGGGCCACACGCCGCCCCCCCAGCCTGCCGCTCCACCCACCCTCAACGCCAACATGACGGCGGAACGGGTGGCCGGCGAGCTGCGCCAGCAGACGGAGGGCACCCTCCACCGGCTGCAGCTGCACCAGCTGAACAGCCTGCCCGCGGAGGACGGCGGGCGCGTCAACTGGTCCATGGAGGTACCGGTGCGCCGTGAAGACGGCACGGATGTCTTCTCCCTGCGCCTCGGTCGCGACCCGCCCGGGGCGGGGGATGACGGCGATACCGAGGCCTGGACGGTGGAGATCGGCTTCGAACTGGAGGAGCTCGGCGCCCTCACGGCGCGCCTGACCCTGCGCGGCGGCCGTCTCTCGGCCACCCTGTGGGCGGAAGACGCCGCCACCGCGGGCACCATCCAATCCCGTCTCGGCGAGTTGCAGGCGGATCTCGAAGGCGCGGGACTGGCGGTGGCCCGCCTCGGCATCCACAACGGCCGCCCCCCGGGGAACCCCCCCGGGGGCACCCATGGCCCGGCCCGCCTGCTGAGCATCACCGCATGACCGAGACCGGGAAGGGCTTGCCGTCGGCCATCGCCCTGCGCTATGACGGCCGCGGGGCCCCGCGCGTCACGGCCAAGGGGCGGGGCAAGGTGGCGGAGCATATCCTCGAGCTGGCGGCCGAGGCCGGCATCCCGGTCCAGGAGGACCCCGACCTGACGCTGCTGCTGGCGCAGGTGGAACTGGGTGACGAGGTCCCCCGGGAACTCTACGTGGCCGTGGCCCAGGTCATCGCCTTCGCCTACCGCCTGTCGGGCCGGGAGCCCCCGCCCCGCGCGGACGACTGACGGCGCCCCGCCCCTTTCAGGGTGCGAGGCGCCGTGCCCGCGCCGCGGCCTCCTCCGCCTGGGGGAGCCGGCCCCGCGCCTCCTCCGCCTGGGCGATGAGCCGCCAATTGTCCCGCTGCAGGGCGGGCCGGCCCGCCGCCAGGGCATTGGAGCGCTGGGCCATGGCCACCGCCTCGGCGTATTGCTGGCGGAACAGCTTGATGAGGGCCAGGCGGTGCCAGATCATGGGGTTCCTGGACTCGATGCGCACGGCCCGCTCCAGACTGGCCTCGGACAGATCGAGACGGCCCCGGCCCTCGGCCTCCCGCGCCTGCTCCAGCAGCGCCACCACCGCCGGCGAGGCGGGTGGCGGGGACTGGGACGCCCGGGACCCCGCACCCGGCGTGGCCAACTGGTCGGCGGGCATGCCCCGCTCCTCCACCTCCACCTCCGCCGGCGACGCGGGTCCCGGCGCCCTGACCGGCGGTGGGGTACGGCCACCAGGGCCGCGATCCTCCACCGGCACCGGGGTGGTGGGCACGACGGTGCACCCGCCCAGCCCCAGCGCCGCGGCCAAAAGCAGCAGGCCCGGGCCCGTCTTATGTTTATTCTTTTCTATAAAAAACATAGTATTATATTATTAATCTCGACCTAATTATGAAGATTCCCCGGAGGCATTCACGGCCACCATGACCCCCCCTCCGCGCCGGCGCACGCCTCGGCCGGCGGGCGCAGGGTGACGAGAAACGGCAACCGCTCGTCTCCCCCGCAGTCCTCCCCCAGCCGCACCCGCCGCTCCATGTCCACCCCATGCCAGGATACGTCCTGTGGTGCCGTACCGACCCAGGCGGCGGCCTCCAGGCGGGCCATGAGCCCGCTCCAGATCCATAACGCCCCCTGGGCACCGGTGAGGCGGGCCGGCTTGTTGTCGTCCCGGCCCACCCACACCACCCCCTGGAGATCGTCGCCGAACCCGGCGAACCAGCTGTCCCGCAGGTCATTGGTGGTCCCCGTCTTGCCCGCCAGGCGACGCCCGGCACCGAGCCGGTCGACGGCCGAGCGGGCCGTCCCGCGCTCCACCACGGCGGCCAGCAGATTGTTCACGATGTACACCGGCCCCGGCTCGAAGGCCTTTTCCACCGACAGGCGGTAACGCTTCAG
>JAABTG010000103.1 GCA_011389995.1 Thiotrichales bacterium | reverse complement strand
GGCGCGGCGCCAGCATGGCCAGGCCGCGGTGGCCATCTACCTCTTCCTCGCGGTGCTGGTGGTATCCGCCCTGTTCATCTACAAGGCGGGCAAACTCACCTCCGACAAGATGATGATGCAGAACGCTGCCGATGCCGCGGCGTACTCTGCCTCCGTCACCGAGGCCCGCGATCTCAATTTCGCGGCCTACATGAACCGCGCCATCGTCGCCAACGAGGTGGCCATCGGACAGCTGGTGGGGCTGGCCTCCTGGGCCTTCCACTGGCACTCCTTCGCCGACTTCCTCATGACCTACGATACGCTCATCATCGCTCCGGCGACCCTGGGCATATCCACCGCTCCCATGCAGGCGGTCACCAATGCCCTGTGGCGGGTCCCGGCCCAGAGCTTCTTCCTGCCCCTCACCCGCGCCCTGGCCAACTTCGGCACCATCGTTCTGCACAACATCAACAAGGCCTACGGCATCGCCCAGTACGCCTTCCACGCCGTCAGCATCGTCAACGCCATCGGGGTGCTGGACGATGTCCTCACCCGCAACGCGCCACCGGGCACCAAGGTGTCGGACTTCGGCATCATCTCCATCGCCGCCCATATAGCCAGCTACGGGGGGCTGCCGTTCCTGCCCGGCACCACCTTCTCCAAGGGCTACAGTCCCACCGGGCGGCTGCCTTACCAGCCGCCCAACCCCGGAGACGACAGCTTCGCGGAGGGGGGCTATGGCCGCCTGTCGGCCCTCGTCAACGAGTCGGGGGACCCCTTCACCAAGGGGCGGGGCTGGGAACTCAGACCCCCCGGCTTCCCCATCGACGAGAGCATCGAGTTCACCGTGGACCTGGGGCTTGCCGGCCTCGACGTGAATCTGTGGTTTCGCTTCGACCTGGCCCTGGAGCGCAAGGGCGGGGCCCACCTGCGGGTGAAGGTGCCCACGGGCAACCAGAGGGTATCGGCCCGGCAGATGAGCTGGTCGTCCGCCGACACCACTACCCTGGATTTCGAGGTGGGCGGCGGCGGCGGCTTCACCTTCTGGGTGAACCTGCCCTTCGTGGGGCGCACGGACATCGTATCCGCGGGGGCCAGCGTGCTGGCGGCCAACGACCGCTTCGTGGTGACCCTGGACCTCGGCGGCTCGCCCGATTGCGGCGACGTGGAGTCCGACGCCGAGGACATCTGTGACGACGCCGATGACGTCATCAATGACGACAACAGCACCCAGGCGGAGATCGACGAGGCCACCCAGAACTGCGCCGACGCCGAAGGGGCCGTGCTCCAGTGCAACAGCGGCAGCGGCTGGACCCTGGTGGACCTGCCGTTTCCCACCAGCTACCCCTTCGGCGCCGGCTTCGCCCAGGTGGCCCGGGCCACCAACAAGCTCAACGTCAACCAGATGAACCAGGACGATTTCGGCGGCCCCGTCAAGGACGAATACTACGGCGAGTCGGCGAGCAAACTGCTGGCCTGGAATGCCCCCGGGCCCGGCCCCGCCCCCACCCCGGCGGGGGTGCTGGGCCAGTGCTGCCTGGCGGGCAAGTTCTATCCCAGGGACCACGTGGTGAACAAGAGCTACGGCGGCCTGCCCCATTATGTGGACACCACGGGAGAGCAGGAGACCCTGTGGGGTTTCGGGGCCCCCAACCTCATCATCGGCCTGGTGCTGGACGAGGAGGACTTCGATCAAAACAACGCCGGCGACCCGGAGCGCGAGCCCACGGGTCGCTTCAGGCTCATGGAGGAGCTGGCGGACGAGGAGCTGGGCGTCATCGCCAAGTCCCAGGTGTACTTCCGGCGCCCCTTCCTCGCCAACGACCCGGCCACCGCCTACTTCGGCCGGGAGGACGGCAAGGAGGAGTACGGCAGCGCCTTCAATCCCTTCTGGCAGGCGCGCCTGGTGGAGACCAGTTACATCGACCGGGTGGTGGCCAACCTGGTGCAGCAGAAGCAGGATTTCATCCAGCTGGGGCGCTCCCTCACCGGCCTGTGGGACGACATCATGGCCCTCATGCCATGAGTCACTGCGCCACACCAAGGGTGGCCAGGGCCGGGGCGGGGCAGCGGGGCCAGTCCATGACGGAGTTCCTCATCGCCGCCTCCACGGTACTGGTACCCCTGTTCATCGCGGTGCCCATGCTCACCAAGTACATCGACATCAAGCACGCCACCATCCAGGCCGCCCGCTACGAGGCCTGGGAATATACCGTGTGGTACAACGGTGCCGATGACAACGACATCCTGGACAATTTTTCCGCCGTCTCGGTGCCCACCAAGTCGCCGGCCCAGACCCAGGCGGAGGCCCGTCGGCGTTTCTTCACCGATGTCTCGGAGCGGGGCACCCTGCCCATCCGCGGCAACGACGGCGGCGTCGACTGGCGCAGCGAGGACCGCAACGCCTTCTGGACCAACAGCATCCACGGCACGCCCCTGTACGCCAGCGGCGATTACGACGGCAGCGCCGCTCTCGTCAGTTCCACGGACACCCCCACCATCCCCATCCTCGGGGACGTCATGAACACCCTCATGGACATCGTGGACTTCGCCTTCTCGGCCCTCGGGGACGTGCTGGGCTTCCTCGGCAGCTCCGCCGCCTTCACCGCCATCAACAGCGACGGCTACGCCACCTCCACGGTGGCCATACCGGTGGAGCGGCTCAATTTCTTCGGCGACCGGGACCTGCGCATCGGCGGTGACATCAGCCCCACCAGCGAGCTGGTGTTCTCCGCCAGCGCCAGCGTGCTGGGGGACGGCTGGAACGCCGGCGGCAAGGAGCACGCCTCCAACCAGGTGCAGGGCACCATCCCCACCATCCTGTTCAAGTCCCTCACCGACACCAACACCGCCCCCGGCCAGGTGCTGGGGCCCATCTGGGACGTGGTGAGCATCCTCGCCCCCGAGCTGGCCCGCTGTTTCGACGCCGACAACCGACCCACCAATCCCATCCTCGACGTCATGCTGAACGCCATGGACCGCCCCAACGGCAGCCTGTGGTGGGGCCATGTGGAGTTCGATGCCGTGCACCCCGACCGGCTGGCGGGCGGCGGCGAGCACGAATGCGACGACGCCGGGGTGTGTCAGTTCGATGCCGCCAACCGCCGCCCGGTGGAGGACCTGGTATGCGTCTATTGAGAACCACCGCCGCCTTGCTGCTGCTGGGGGCCTCCCTGGCGGTCCATGGCATGCCGGACTTTCCGGCGCCGCCCCGCTCCCAGGTGAGTTCGGTGTCCAAGGACATGGTGATGAACGGCATCGCCAGCGAGGTGCGCCAGTTCCACAGCAAGTGGAACACGGAGAAGATCCACAAGTTCTATGCCGACGAGTGGAAGTACCTGGACGGCGGGAAGCCCGGCTTCACCGAGTCCGAGGCCATGCTCCCCTGGCGCCTCATCACCCGGGTGGAGGACGGTTACCTCATGAACGTCCAGTACCAGCCGGCCGACGACGGCGGCACCTGGGGCTATCTCTCCATCAGCCGGCTGCCGGCCAAGGACGCCAGGCCCGATCCCGACGACCGCCCCCCCGCCATGGGCCGCAGCCATGTCATGAGTTCGGTGCGCACCGAGGACGTGGGCCAGAGCGGGCGCAGCTACGTTCTGCGCAACGACTATTCGCTCGCCAGCAACGTGGATTTCTACCGCGGCTACTACGAGCGCCGGGGTTACGCGGTGCAGGCCGATCGCGCCGTCAAACGGGGCCACGTCCATACCCTGGCCTTCAAGAACCGGCTGCGGGAGGTGACCATCGTCATCACCGGCACGCCCCGGGAGAGCCAGGTGGTGTTCAACGAAGTGGAGCACGGGTTGTTCTGATGATGGTCGGGATCCCGCGAACGCCGATACGCCGCACCCAGCAGGGTCAGTCCATCGTGGAATACACGGTCATCCTGGCCTTCGGCTTCTTGGTATTGATCGCCGGGGATGACATACTTCAGGCGACCCTCGAGGCGCTCCATAACAATTACAAAGGGTATTCCTATGCCGTCTCGGTGGCGGACATCCCTGATTACGACAACCTCTACGAATTCGGCATGAGCACGCCGGAGGCGGAGCTGGCGGAGGCCCGCCTCGGCCAGTTGATGGACGTGTTCGATGACATCACGGCCGGCGGTTTTCCGGATCTCCCTACCTTCGACGACATCGCGGGTAACGTGATACCGGACAGTCCGGCGGATTTTCTGGACGGCGCGGGGCAGTTCTTCCCGCCGTAGCGTTATGCCCGGGCCGCCGGTGCGCGGGCTCGTGGTTTGGGGACCTGCCGGGGGGCAGGAAAGGGGTATAACCACCCAGCACTCCCATCGGACCGGGATACGGTCACGTGACGTCGCGCGCCCCGCCGGGGGGTGGCGCGGACTCCACATCCAGCGGCGGAAGACATGGCGCAGATAAAGAAGAAGAGACGACAGAACAAGACCTGGCCCATCGCCATCGGTGCGGTGGCCGTGGGCCTGGTGGCGGCGCTGCTGTCAGGCCTCTACCTGAAGAGCCGTGAGGCCGCCATCCGCGCCGCCCTCGAAGGGGACGAGGTGCGGGAGGTGACCGTGGTGGTGGCGAGCGTCGATCTGCCCCGGGGCAGCGTGGTGTCGGCGGAGAACTTCGCGGTGCGCCGCATGCCCGAGAAGTTCGTCCACGAGGATGCCGTGTTCCCCAACGAATTCGAGCGCTACGAGGGTCGTTCCATCATCGCCGCCGTGGGCGCCGGCAAGACCCTGCTGAAGACCTTCATGGACGACAGCTTCCCGGTGGACTTCTCCGACGTCATCCCCAAGGGCCGGCGGGCCATGACCGTATCCGTGGACGAGGTGAACTCCGTGGCCGGCTTCATCCGCCCCGGCAACCACATCGACGTCTTCGTCAACATCCCCTTCAACGCCTCCGGCTTCGACGCCAACCTCCTGAGCCAGGGCCTGCCGGGGCTCATCCCCGATGCCCTGGCGGACATGGTGCCCCAGGAGCTCCTGGATCAGGCGGCGGAACTGCCCCCAGAGATCCTCAACCGCGCCACGCCGTCGGACGTCATCATGCCGGTGCTGCAGAATGTGCGGGTGCTGGCGGCGGGGCGCACCCCCTATCGCGAATCCCTGGATTTCCTGCGCCAGCCCCAGCAACTGCGGGAGCGCACCTTCAGCAACGTCACCCTGGATCTCAGCCCCCGCCAGGCGGCCCTGGTGGCCGCCGCCCTGGACAAGGGTGAGCTGCTGGCCCTGTTGCGCAACCGCGGCGACGACGGCGCGGCGGACTTCACCACCGTGTCGTCCCGGGACCTCTTTTCCAACGCCAGGCTGATGGCCGAGGCGGAGGCCGAGCGCCAGTCCCGCACCACCGTGGCCGGCGGCGTGGACGGCGCCGGCAATCTGGTGGATGCCGACGGCAACCGCATCATGAGCCGCCGCGAACTGGAGGCGGCGGGTTACCAGGTCAATGCCCAGGGCCAGGTGGTGGATCGCAACGGCAACGTGGTGGACCCCAAGGACCTGGTGGTGGGGGCCGACGGCAAGGTCTACTCGCGGCAGGAGCTGGCCGCCGCCGGCCTCAAGGTGAACGAGAGCGGCCAGGTGGTGGACGAGGAGGGCAACATCGTCTCCGCCACGGACCTGGTGACGGGTGCCGACGGCAAGGTCTATACCCGCCAGCAACTGGCCGCGGCCGGGCTGGCCGTCAACGAGCGCGGCGAGATCGTGGATGCCGACGGCAGGGTGGTGGCGGCGGATGACCTGGTGACGGGGTCCGACGGCAAGGTCTACTCCAGGGCCCAGCTCGCTGCGGCCGGCCTTGAAGTCAACGACGACGGCGAGATCGTGGACGCCAGTGGCCGGGTGGTGGACCCGGACAGCCTGGTGACCATGGCCGACGGCACCGTGAGGACCCGCGAGGAACTGGCCGCGGCCGGCCTCACGGTCAACCGCAACGGCCAGCTGGTGGATGCCCGCACGGGCCAGGTCCTCAATGAAGACCAGGCCCGCCAGCGCATGGACATGGCCGCCGCCGGGCTCGCCTACAACGAGAACGGCGACGTCGTGGACACCCGTACCGGCAAGGTGCTGAGCGGCGAAGAGGCCGAGCGGCGTATGCAGATGGCCGCCGCCGGCATGACCGTGAACGAGAACGGCGAGGTGGTGGACAGCCGCACCGGCGAGGTGCTCGGCGAGGCCGCGGTGGCCGCCCGTCTGTCGGAGGGCGGTGAGGCCCAGGTGGTGGTGAGGGACGGCCGTATCCAGATCATCGTCGGCGGCGCGGGCAAGGACGGCGTGGCCAAGGTGGAAGAGCTGCCCATCACGGAATGACCGGGACCGCATGGACAGAGGAGTGACAATGTCGCGAAGTCCCCGCAGGTGGATGGCCGCCATGGGGCTGGCGCTGATGGTGCTGCCCGTGGCCACGGCCATGGCCCAGGACCTGCGCAAGGCGCGCATCATCGACTACGACAACGGCGATCGCCGCCTGGAATGGGCGGAGCCGCCCCGGCCGGGGGCGACGGGCGCGGCGCCTGCCATCCAGCGCCCTGCCAGCCAGCCACGCACCCACGGTGTGCCGGTGGCGGCGGGAAGTGGCGGCGGGGGCGGTGGCGCCCGGGAGGCCAGCGCAGGGAGCGATGGCGGGGGCGCGGGCGGATCGCCGCCGGGGGCGGTGCCGGGCCGGGGGGTGGAGCTTATCGTCGGCGGCCAGGGCAAGGACGGTATTGCCAAGAAATCGAAAGTGCCGGTACTCGAGTAGCCACCGGCTGCGTCGCGTCCTGCACGTCATAACCAGAAACAGTCAGCGGGTTAACAGATGAAACGTATATTGGTGGGGTTGGTCTTCGGCATGTGGGTGGTGGCGGCGGGGGCCGAAGAGACGCTGGACCTCTACGTCGGCGAGATAAAGATCCTCCAGGTGCCCGAGGTGAAGCGGGTGGCGGTGGGCAACGCCAAGCTGCTGGCCACCTCCATCCTCAACAACGGCCAGTTGCTGGTCATCGGCGAGGGTGCCGGTATCACCAGCCTGCATATCTGGTTCACCAGCGGCCGCGAGCGTGACATGACCGTGCGGGTGGAGGCCAAGAGCGTGGAGCAGGCCAAGATGGACACCGAACTGGTGGCCAAGATGGCCGAGGTCAAGGCCCTGCTGTCGGACGTGGGCGGGCTCAACGTGCGCATCGTGGGCGAGCGCATCGTGCTCTCCGGCAAGATAGACAAGTCCTTCGAGGACAACATCAGCACCGTCAAGACGGCCTTCAAGGAGGTGATGGACCTCACCCGCAAGGAGGAGTTTCTCATCCTGCCCCAGAATCGCATGGTGCTCATCAACATGAAGGTGACGGAGTTCAACCGCTCCGCCGGCGAGCAGCTGGGCATCGACTGGGACAAGACCATCCAGGGCTTCTCCGGCGGCTACCTGAAGGACTTCACCAATCCCAGCCTGTTCCGCATCACCCCCGGCGCGGTGGCCGACACCGGTCAGACCGGCGCCATCGCCGCGGCCAATCCGCCCCTCGGCACGAGCTTCGACCGCGGCTATTTCGGCATCGCCACGGAGATCACCAGCCGCATCAATTTCGCCGTGAGCAACGGCGACGCCATCATCCTCTCGGAGCCGCGGCTGGTGGCCCGCAGCGGCGGCGAGGCCAGCTTCCTGGTGGGTGGCGAGATCCCCTTCACCGTCATCAACTCCATCGGCGCCGCCAGCACGGAGTTCAAGGAGTTCGGCATCTCCCTCAACATCAAGCCCCAGGTGGACGAGAACGACTTCATCCATGCCAACATCGAGACCGAGGTGAGCTCCCCCGGCACCGTGGCCCCCGGCGATCCGCCGCCCATCAACACCCGCCGCACCTCGGCCGACGTCAGCATGCTCTCGGGCGAGACCCTGGTGTTGTCGGGGCTCATCGATCAGCAGAGCAACAAGTCTATCGACAAGGTGGCTCTGCTGGGGGACATCCCGGTGCTGGGTTCCCTGTTCCGCTCCACCAACTTCTCGGAGAACAAGTCCGAGCTGGTGATCTTCATCACCCCGGAGGTCTATTCGCCCCAGAGCACGGCCAACCAGGAGATGCTGGACCGCCAGCGCCGGATGGTGGAGGACTTCCAGCGCACGGTGGAGGAGTCCAGGCTTGAGATCGTCGACTAGGCGCGCGGTTACCGGCAGCGGTTGCCGCCCGCCCGGACCGGATTACGAGAGAACGAACAGTGTTTGACATCATCGTCGAGACCGACAAGGGCAAGTTCGTCACCCGGGAGCGCTGCTCCCTCAACGAGGCCGGCATCGGCAAGGCCCGGGACAACGTGGTGATGCTGCGGGGCTGGCGGGTAGCGGCCCACCATGCCGTCATCCACCGCACCTCGGAGGGGCTGTCCATCGAGGACCTCACGGAGCGCGACGCCACCCTGGTGAACGGCGAGCCCGTGGAGCAGTACGGCCCCCTCCATACCACCGACGTCATCGAGATCGGCGGCTTTTGCATCAAGGTGGGGGTGGTCAAGGAGCCCGAGGGTGCCCCCGCCGAAGAGGAGGACACGGACGAAGAGGTCCCCGCCTTCGACGGCCTGCAGACCATGATCGGCGTCGCCCATCACCAGGAGATCGACGGTTCCGACGAACTGAGCCGGACCCTGGCGAACCTGCGCAAGAGCGAGAAGTTCAAGTGGCGCAACCGCGTCCACGAGGAGCTGCTGGCCATGATGGATCTGCGGCGCACCGACATCAGCACCATGGACGAGGACACCCTGCGCACTCACGTGCAGACCATGATCGGTGAGATCATCACCAACATGGGGGCCAAGCTGCCGGAGGACGTGGATCGCGACCGCCTGGCGGTGGAGGTGCTGAACGAGGCGGTGGGTCTGGGGCCCCTGGAGGAACTCCTCGAGGACGAGTCGGTGACGGAGATCATGGTCAACAAATACGACGAGATCTACGTGGAGCGGTCGGGCCGTCTGACGCGCTCCGAGGTCACCTTCTCCAGCGACGACGCCGTGATGTCCGCCATCGAGCGCATCGTCTCCCCCCTGGGGCGGCGCATCGACGAGTCGTCGCCCATGGTGGATGCGCGCCTGCGGGACGGCTCCCGGGTCAACGCCATCATCCCGCCCCTGGCCCTGCGCGGCCCCTGCCTCACCATCCGCAAGTTCTCCAAGAAGACCCTGTCGGCGGAGGACCTGCTGAACTACGGCGCCATCAACCAGCCCATGCTGGATTTCCTGGAGATGGCGGTGAAGCACCGCAAGAACGTCATCGTCTCCGGCGGCACCGGCAGCGGCAAGACCACCCTGCTCAACATGCTGTCCAACTTCATCCCCTCCACGGAGCGCATCGTCACCGTGGAGGACGCGGCGGAGCTGCAGCTGGTGCAGCCCCACCTGGTGAGCCTGGAGGCCCGGCCCCCCAACCTGGAGGGCAAGGGCGCCATCCCCATCCGCGACCTGGTGAAGAACTGCCTGCGCATGCGTCCCGACCGCATCGTGGTGGGGGAGTGCCGCGGCGGCGAGGCCCTGGACATGCTCCAGGCCATGAACACCGGCCACGACGGCTCCCTCACCACCGCCCACGCCAACACCCCCCGGGACCTCATCGCCCGCCTCGAGGTGATGGTGATGATGTCGGGCATGGACCTGCCGGTGACCGCCATCCGCGAGCAGGTGGCCTCGGCGGTGGATATCGTGGTGCAGCAGACCCGCTTCTCCGACGGCAGCCGCAAGATCGTCGACATCAGCGAGATCACCGGCGTGGAGAACGGCATCGTGCAGATGCAGTCCATCTTCGGCTTCCATCAGCAGGGCTTCGACGGGGACGGCCGGGTGCGGGGCTACTACAGCGCCTCCGGCGCGGTGCCGGAGTTCTACGAGGAGCTGCGCGAGCGCGGCCTGCCGGTGGACATGTCCATCTTCAAACAGGAACGCCAGGATGAGTTTGCCTAAGGAAGCGCTGATTTATTCAGTGCTTCACGTGCCGCCCAGGGGTGAGCCGGACTCAGGACAAGGTTCGGTGGACCTTGTCCCCGGCGAACGGGCAAGCCATGGAAGGCTTGCCCCGGCCTCGCCCGCGGTGCAGGACAGCACCGCTTGGCGAGGGCCGCCGCGCCAGTCGCGTAAGCGACTGATAGCGCGTGAGGTTGTGCGGACATGTGCCGCACAACCGCCGCTGAGCAAAGCCAGGGAGGGCTTTGTTCAGCGTTTTCCTAAGGAAGCGCTGAACAATTCAGCGCTTCCTGCCTGGTCCAGGGATGGACCATCGCATCAATCGCGTAAGCGATTGAAAAGCGTGAGCTTGGTCCGGGCATGTACCGGACCGAGCGGGACTGATTTAATCCAGGACGGATTAAATCAGTCTTTACCTAAGGGACGCGGAGGGGCCTGAGACCATGGAATTCCTCTGGGACCTCACCGCAGACGGCCTGTTCGCCGGCACCGCCCTGTTGGTCTTCGTGGCCGCCGCCATGCTGTGGTTCGTGGTGGCCCGCGCGGCCCAGGGGGCCATCGAGGACTACCAGGAGACCTTCACCGCCACCGCCAGCGCGAACATGTCCGACATGTTCCTGTTCATCGATCCGGCCAGGCTGTTCGTCATCAACGTGGTGGCCATGGTGCTGCTGCCCCTGCTGGTGTGGTTGCTGACCCGGGACGTGCCCGCCACCCTGGTGATGCTCGGCCTGGTGGTGGTGCTGCCATCTTTCTTCTACCGCCGCATGCGCGCCCAGCGCCTCAAGCGCATCGAGGCCCAGTTGCCCGATGCCCTGGCCATGGTGGCGGGCTCCATGCGCGCCGGCGCCAGCCTCAACATCGCCCTGGAGAGCATGGTCAAGGAGCAGGCACCCCCCATCACCCAGGAGTTCGAGTTGTTCCTCAAGGAGCAGCGCCTGGGCGTGGATTTCGAGGTCTCCATGGCCCACATGGAGGCCCGCATCCCCCTGCAGGATTTCAGCATGCTGGTGACGGCCCTGCGCATCAACCGCGAGGTGGGCGGCAACCTGGCGGACACCATCGAGTCCCTCGGTGAGACCCTGCGCCGCAAGGCCATGATGGAGGGCAAGATCCGCAGCCTCACGGCCCAGGGCAAGCTCCAGGGCATCGTCATGACGGGCCTGCCCGTGCTCCTCGGCATCCTCCTGAACTTCATGGAGCCCGAGGCCATGAGCCAGCTGTGGACCACCCCCATGGGCTGGGCCGTGCTCGGCGTCATCATCGTCATGGAGGCCCTGGGCTTCTTCATGATCCGCAAGATCACCACCATCGATGTATAACGGCAGCCGCAGTATCCCCACCCCGACCCTCCCCCCAAGCGGGGAGGGAGAACAGCCCCTCCCCGTGAGGGGGGAGACAGTCCAACCCCTCCCCGTGAGGGGGGAGGCAGTCCAACTCCTCCCCCGCTTGCGGGGGAGGCCGGGAGGGGGAGATACCACCGCCCTTCCAGCAGACAACATCCTCTGACAGGCCCCCGAGATGGAAGAATTCCTCGTTACCCTGCGCGACCTCGGCACCTCCACCCTGTTCCTGCTGGCGGTGGCGGCCACCGGCGTGGCCGCCTTCCTGGCCACCGTTACCTACAAGCGCATCCACGCCATGACGGGCGAGGACGACCGCGCCTACATGGACCCCCTGAGCTGGAAGCTGAAGCTCATCTGGCCCCTCATCCGTATCGTCGAGACCTTCGTCTGCACCCTGCTGCCCTACGACATCATCGAGCACACGGAGAAGCGCCTCGCCCGCACCGGCGTCGGCTATCTGCTCACCGCCGAGCAGTTCATCGCCCTGCGCATCATCCTCGCGGTGATGTTCCCGGTGGTGGCCCACGTGCTCATGGTGATGCTGGGCAAATACGAGCCGGCGGTACTCATCATCGCCCCCCTGGCCGGCTTCTTCTTCCCCGACGTGTGGCTGAACGACACCCGCAAGAAGCGCGAGGCCGCCGTCATCCGCGCCATGCCGGTGTACCTGGATTTCATCACCATGTGCGTGGAGGCGGGCCTCAACCTCGCCGGGGCCCTGGCCCAGGCCCTGGAGAAGGCGCCTCCCGGGCCGTTGCGCAATGAATTCGGCATCGTCCTGCGGGACCTGCGGGCCGGCCTGCCCCGTTCCGAGGCCCTGCGGCGCATGGCCGACCGCCTGGACATCCCCGAGGTCAGCAGCTTCGTCAGTTCCGTGGTGCAGGCGGAGAAGATGGGCGCCAGCCTCGCCCGGGTGATGAAGGTGCAGGCCAACCAGCGCCGCGAGGAACGCTTCCAGCGGGCCGAGAAGATGGCCATGGAGGCACCGGTGAAGCTGGTGCTGCCCCTGGTGCTGTTCATCTTTCCCGTGACCTTCATCGTGCTGGGCTTCCCCATCGCCGTCAAGTTCATGGCCATGAACCTCGGCGGCTGAGGGACGCCCCGGGCGTGCGCACGGGCTGTCTGGTGGAGCGGGGCACGGGACGGGTGGTGGTGGCCCGGGTGGGACGCACCACCAACGCCCTGGAGCGCATGCGCGGCCTGCTGGGACGGCCGTCGCCGGCCCCCGGCGCGGGGCTGCTCATCTCCCCCTGCGGCGCCGTCCATACCGCCGGCATGGCCTATCCCATCGACGTGGTGTTCCTGGATCGGGAACTGCGGGTGCGCAAGCTGGTGGCGGGCCTGGTGCCGTGGCGCACCGCCGCCTGCCGCGGCGCCCGCCACACCCTGGAGCTGGGGGCCGGCAGCCTCGCGGGCCTGGCCCTGGCCCCCGACCAACGCCTGGAATGGCAGGAGACCGAATGATACGTATACCGTTGTTTTTGCTAATAGTCCTCGCGCTGGCCGGTTGTGCCCTGGAACGCAACGCCCGGCCCGACGCCGCCATGCCCGATGACCTGCGTCAGGTGGAGGTGCTGGCCATGGACGCCTACCGGCGCGGCGACTGGGCCGAGGCCGAGCGCTTCTACACCGAGCTCGGCCGGCGGGTGCCCGCCGAGACCGAGGTGTGGTTCCGTCTCGGCAACATCCACGCCCGCCTGGGCCGCCCCGAGGAGGCCATCACGGCCTACCGGGAGGCCCTGGTGCGGGACCCCGAGAGCGCCAAGGCGTGGTACAACATGGGGGTGTTGCAGGTGCGCCAGGCCATGAACAGCTTCGCCCGCATGCAGGGCCATGTGGGCCCGGAAGACCCCCTCCATGACCAATCCATGCGGGTGTACGAGGGCCTCAAGGCCCTGGTGCGGGGCGGCGAGTAGCGCCGCCATGGGGGGCACGCGGCCAAGGGGAACGGGCGGTCAGGCGATGGTGGAGTTCCTCATCGTCTTCCCGGTGCTCATCCTGCTGGTGCTGGGCACCTTCCAGTTCGCCCTCATCTACCAGGCCAAGGTCACCCTCAACTACGCGGCCTTCGAGGCGGCCCGTGCCGGCAGCACCGGCCATGCGCAGCTGGAGCCCATGGCTAATGCCTTCGCCCGCACCATGGCCGCCATCCACACCCACGAGGAAGGCCTGCCCGACAGCTTCGCCGTGGGCGGCGACCCCGACTACCGCGGCCTGCTGTGGGCCCGCCAGCGCCTGCGCGACCAGCTGGACGCCGGCCTGGTGAACATCACCCTGGTCAATCCCGGGGCCGCCTCCTTCGCCGAGCACGGCATCGAAGTGGGGGGGGAGCGCCTCATCCCCAACGACAACCTCATGTACCGCGACGGCCGCCACGACAACAAGCCCCTGTCCCAGCAGTCCATCCAGGATGCCAACCTGCTGAAGATCCACGTCGGCTACTGCTTCGAGATGATCGTGCCCTTCGTCAACCGCGTCATCTGGGGCATCATGGCCCTGGCCCCCGGCGACGACAGTCCCCGCGTCAACCGCAACATGGTGCCCGACGAGGCCCGCCGCGGTGCCCCCCCTCCCGGCACCTTCCAACAGGCCTGCCTGGATCGCACCACCGACGAATACGGCAACGCCCGCTTCTTCGGCATGCCCATCTACGCCCAGTCCATTATGCGCATGCATTCGGACCCCATCCAGGAGCCCTGAGGCCTGGCCCCCCGATGGCGGCCGGGGATAAGCTGACACCATGGACCTCGCCCATCTGAAGGACATGCTGCCGGCGCTGTCTCCCGGTGAACTGGACGGGCTCTATGCCGCCTTCAGGGCCCGGGAAGGGGGCGGCGATATCGAACGCTTCGCCGCCTACCTCCACCGCGCGGGGCGTATCACCGAGGACGAGCGCGAAGCCATCGCGGCCCGCAGCGGCATCGAGCTCACCAGCTACGGCGAGCGTTACGGTGCGGGCCGCGGGGTGGGGCGCCAGCGCGCCGGGGACCTGCCGGGCTACCTGGCCCTGGAGCCCATCGGCCGCGGCTCCATGGGCTCCATCCTGCTGGTGAAGGACGAGGACCTGCGCCGCAAGGTGGCCTACAAGCACATCCACGAGGACATGGCCGCCGACCCCGGCGTGGTGGACCGCTTCTACGCCGAGGCCCAGCTCACCGCCCAGCTGGAGCATCCCAACATCGTGCCCGTCTACGACCTGGTGGTGGAGGAGGGGGGCAACCTCGGGTACGCCATGAAGCTGGTCCACGGGCGCACCCTGGACGGGCTGATGAAGGAGGCGCGGGACCAGCTGGATGCCCGGGGGGCGACCGACGAGCACCACGCCCTGCCGGTGCTGCTGGAGCACTTCCTGAAGGTATGCGACGCCGTCCACTACGCCCATCGCAAGGGCGTCATCCATCGCGACCTCAAGCCCCAGAACATCATGGTGGGTGCCGACAACGAGGTCTACGTCATGGACTGGGGCATCGCCAAGGTGGTGGGCGGTGGCGACCGGGCGGTGCCCGCGCCCCGGGCCCCGGGGGGCGAAGACGACGGCGGCCTGTTGGCCCGTACCCGGATGGGGGAACTGCTGGGCACGCCCATGTACATGTCCCCGGAGCAGGCCGCCGGCCACGCCGACACCCTGGATGCCCGCAGCGATCTCTATGCCCTGGGTCTCATCCTGTTCGAGCTGGTGACCCTGCGCCGGCCCTATGCCGTGGAGCGTCTCGAGGAGCTGCTGCCGCGGGCGCGCCAGGCCCGCCTCGAGCCCTTCGTGCCCTACTCACGGCGCCAGCGCGTGCCGGCGGAGCTCAAGGCCATCGTGGGCCGCGCCTGCGCCCTGGATCCGGCCCATCGCTATCCCCATGTGGAGGCCTTCGCCGCCGAGGTGCGGCGGTACCTGCAGGGCGAGGCGGTACAGGCCCTGCCCGATACCACCCTGCGCCGGCTCATGCGCTGGATGGCGAAGCACCGGGAACAGACCCTGCTGGCCGTGGCCGGAGTGCTGTTGCTCAGTGTCTCGGCGGTGTCCTGGAGCGTCTATCAACGCCAGCAGCAGGAGCTGGAGGCCCAGGCCCGGGAGCAGCGGGTGACCGCCTTCCTCTCCGCCGTGGCCCGCCAGGCCCATAGCATCGACAGCCGCTTCCTGCACTTCGAGTCCCTGCTGGAGGGGCTGGCCGCCAGTGCCACCAGCCTGCTGATCCATGGCCGGCCGACCCCGGAGCCCTACTATACCCGGGCGGATTTCGCCGAGCCGTCGCGCCGGCCGCCGGACTTCGCCCACTCCCCGGTGTACGGCCAGGGCATCAGCACCGGCTGGCCCCTGGTGAAGCGGGCACCGGGGGTGGAAGAGGCCGCGGTTGCACCCCTGGTGGAGCGATTGGCGCCCCTGCGCCACCATTTCGGTCCCATGTTTGCCCGCAGTCATCCCGAGGCCGCAGCGCCGGCCGTGGGGGAGGGGCCGCTGCCCCTCATCTGGTCCTACGTGGGCCTGGAGGAGGGGGTGTTGCTGGTCTTTCCGGGGGTTGACGGTTATCCCGCCGCCTACGACCCACGCCAGCGGCCGTGGTACCGGCAGTCCCTGGACCACACCGGGCCCGCCTGGCTCAGCCCCTACATCGACGTCGG
>JAABTG010000102.1 GCA_011389995.1 Thiotrichales bacterium | reverse complement strand
GGTGCCCGGCCGGTGTCCGCCAGCAGGCGGTTGAGGGCGGCACCGAGGTCCGGGGCGGTGTCGAGCAGGGTGCCGTCCAGATCGAACAGCACCGTGCCCACGGTGTCAGTCACGCCGGGCGTGGGCCAGATAGTTCACCGAGATGTCCCGCCCCAGCCGGTAGTGGCGGGTCACGGGGTTGTAGGTGAGCCCCGTGAGGTCATCGAGGGCGAGGCCGGCGGCCCGCGTCCAGGCCTCCAGCTCCGATGGCCGGATGAAGCGGGCGTAGTCATGGGTGCCCCGGGGCAGCATCTGCAGCAGATATTCGGCACCCACCACCGCGAACAGGTAGCTCCTGGGGTTGCGGTTGAGGGTGGACAGGACGACATGGCCCCCCGGCTTTGCCAGCCGCGCACAGGCGGCCACGATGCTGGCGGGGTCCGGCACGTGCTCCAGCATCTCCATGCAGGTGACCACGTCGAAGGCGCCGGGCCGCTCTTCGGCCAGGGCCTCGGCGGAGGTGTGCAGGTATTCCAGTTCCAGTTCCGACTCCAGGGCGTGGAGCCGGGCCACGTCGAGGCTGGGGGCGGCCAGGTCGATGCCGGTGACGGCGGCGCCGGCGCGGGCCATGGCCTCCGCCAGCACGCCGCCGCCACAGCCCACGTCGACAACGGTGCTGCCCGCCAGGGGAGCGAAGCGCTCCACGTAGCCGAGACGCAGGGGGTTGATGTCATGGAGGGGCTTGAACTCGCTGGTGGGGTCCCACCAGCGGGAGGCGAGGGCGGAGAACTTCTCCAGCTCGATGGGATCGGCGTTGTGGTGGTATTCGTTCATGGCGCTCACGCGGATTGGGGTTGCTGGGCGTCGAAGGCGCGGATCTTATCGCGCCAGGCGGTGGCCTTCACGATGGCGTCCCGGGTGTCGAGGGTGGTGAGGAGGCGGTCCTTCAGCACCCGCCTGCCGGCCACCCACACATCGCTCACCTGGTGGCGGCCCGCGGCATAAACCAGTTGTGATACGGCCGAGTAGACGGGTTGGGTCTCCACGGCCCCCAGGTGGACCGCCGTCACGTCCGCCGCCTTGCCGGGCGCCAGGGAGCCGGTGAGGTCCTCCAGGCCGAGGGCCTGGGCGCCCCCCAGGGTGGCCATGCGCAGGGCGGCATGGGCGGGCAGGGCGGTGGGGTCCCTGGCCACGCCCTTGGCCAGCAGGGCGGCGGTGCGCATCTCGGCGAACATGTCCAGGTCGTTGTTGCTGGCGGCGCCGTCGGTGCCGAGGGCAAGGTTGACCCCGGCGCCGGCCAGGGCATGCACCGGGCAGAAGCCGCTGGCCAGCTTGAGGTTGGACTCGGGGCAGTGCACCACGCTGGCGCCGCAGTTGGCGACGCGGGCAATCTCGTCGGGTTCCAGGTGGGTCATGTGCACCGCCATCAGGCGCGGCGTGAGCAGCCCCAGGCGCTCCAGGCGCTCCAGGGGGCGGCAGCCGTAGTGTTCGAGGCTGTGGGCCAGCTCCTCGGGGGACTCGTGGACATGCATGTGGATGGGGATGTCCAGTTCCTCGGCGAGCACGCGGATGCGCTCCAGGGGGCCGTCGGAGACGGAGTAGGGGGCGTGGGGGGAGAAGGCCGTGTGCACCAGGGGTTCGTCCCGCAGGCGGTCGTGCAGGGCGATGCCCTTGGACAGGTACTCGTCGGCGTCGCGGGCCCAGGCGGTGGGCATGTCCACCATGATGAGCCCCACCACCGCCCGCATGCCCGCCTCCGCCGCCACCGCGGCGGCGGCATCGGGGAAGAAGTACATGTCATTGAAACAGGTGGTGCCGCCCCGCAGCATCTCCGCCACCGCCAGCCGGGTGCCGTCGCCCACGAAGGCCTCGTCTATCCAGCGTCCTTCGGCGGGCCAGATGTGTTCCATGAGCCAGCTCATCATGGGCAGGTCGTCGGCGAGGCCGCGGAACAGGGTCATGGCGGCGTGGCCGTGGGCGTTCACCAGGCCGGGGATGAGGGCATGGTCGGCAAGCTCCACGCGCTCGTGTACCGTATAGGCGTCGAGCCGGGCGCGGGCCACCAGGTCGACGATACGGCCGTCGCGGATCAGCAGGGCATGGTCCTCCAGCACCCGGCCGGCCGGCTCCACCGGGACGATCCAGGGTGCCAGGATGGCGGTATCGACGGTCATTTCGGGCATCGATGCAGTATGGATGAAGCAAAACGGCGGTGGAAGTGTCATAACAGACCATGAACGACAGGCATTCCCAGGCCTCCCCGGACCGACCCCAGAGCGCGGCCGAGGTGGAGGCCATCAAGCGACGCGGTATCCGCAGGGCAGTGGGGCAGCGGGCCCTGCGGGAACTCGGGGAGCTGGTGAACGAGCACCAGCGGGACGAGCGCATGAAGCGGCGCCTGGTATGGCGGCTGTGGTTGCCCCTGGTGGTGTCCTTGGCGGCCCTGGGCCTGGTGTTCGTGGCCTGGCAATGGCTGGTACAGATGTGAACGCTCCAGAGGGGGGTTGATGTGCGGGATTTCGACGAAGTGATGGCGGATATACGCCGCTCGCCCGAGCATGGGCGTCGCGCGGCGACCATCGAGCGGGCGCGCTGGCAGGGGGCGGCCGGCCTGGCGGCGGGCGGCCTGTTGCTGGGCGGTGGCGCCATGGCCCTGGCGGCCGGCGTCTGGGGTCTGGTGGCGGTGGTGGCCGCGTGGCTGGCGGGTGGCGCCCTGGTGTGGTTGGGCTGGGGCCGGTTTGCCGCCTACGGCCGGCACCTGGTAGCCGCCGATCGGGCCCTGTTCCTCGATGACCTGCGCCACGCCCGTACCCTCGGCGACCTCCGGGCCTGCGGCTTCATCGACCCCAACGAGTTCATGTTCGACCTCATGCCGGTGGAGGAGAAGCTGGATGTGGCCCCCGAGCCCGGCATTCCCCTCGGCCCGGATTGCGCCTGCGACGAGACGGACCTGGACGGCGAACTGGGCGGCATCGAGGCCGCGGCCCGGCGGCTGGGGTATGGGAAGGCAGGCGAGTAGGGGGAATGGGTTAGTGTTTATGGGGAATAGGGAATAGGGAATGGTAACAACGGGTGGTAGAAGCCGAGTTGGGGCGCAAGTCTTCGTAGACTGGTGGTTCATGGCGTTGGATTCTTGCTTTTAGGCTATTCCCCATTCCCCATTCCCTATTCCCTGTTCCCTCTATATCTACCATCTCCACCGAGGTCCCCATCGATGCTCCAACGAATCCTGACTCCCCTCCTGCTCGTGGTGCTGGCCGTCATCGCCACCCCCGGCTGCAGCGACCTGCAGTCGGCGGAGGCCCTGCCGCCCATCACCGTCTACCGCCACCCCAGCTGCGGCTGCTGCTCCCTGTGGATGCGCCACCTCAAGGCCAACGGTTTCGAGGTGCAGGCGGAGAAGGTGCTGGACATGGCCCACGGCTTCGATCGCTTCGACATCCCGCGCCCGCTGGAGGCCTGCCACACCGCGGTGGTGGACGGCTATCTCATCGAGGGCCACGTGCCCGCCGCCGACATCATCCGCCTGCTGGAGGAACGCCCCGACGTGCGGGGCCTCGCCGTGCCGGGCATGCCCATCGGCTCGCCCGGCATGGAGGGACCGAACCCCGAGGCCTACCAGGTGTTGTCCTTCGACAGACACGGGGTGGTGCGGGAGTTCTCCTACCACGAGCCCCGGCCCTGATCCGTGTCTGATCGCGGCATTGATAATGTGCGCGCCGTGCTGTGGCGGGACGGCCTGCTCTACCTGCTGGACCAGCGCCGGTTGCCGGCGGAGGAGATGATCATCCAGTACTCCGAGGCCGGCGAGGTGGCCGGGGCCATCCGCGACATGGTGGTACGGGGCGCGCCCGCCATCGGTATCACCGCGGCCTACGGCGTGGTGCTGGCGGCCCGCCGCGCCTGGGCCGTCAACCCCACGGACTGGCGGCGGGAGATGGAGGCCGACCTCCAGGGCCTGGAGACGGCGCGTCCCACGGCGGTGAACCTGGCCTGGGCGGTGGGCCGCATGCGCGCCGCCGTGGCCGCGGTGGAGGGGGACCCGGAGCCGGCCCTGGCGGCCGAGGCCCTGGCCATCCACGAGGAGGACATCGCCGCCAACCGGGCCATGGGTGAGCTGGGGGCGGGCCTCATGGATGCCACCGGCAGGGTCATCACCCATTGCAATACGGGCTCCCTGGCCACCGGGGGTTACGGCACGGCCCTCGGGGTCATCCGCAGCGGCTTTGTCGCCGGGCGCATCACCTCGGTGTACGCCGACGAGACCCGGCCCTGGCTCCAGGGTGCGCGCCTCACGGCATGGGAGCTGGTGAAGGACGGCATCCCGGTGGAGCTCATCGCCGACGGCGCGGCGGCCCATATCATGAAGGGCGGCGGCGTCACCTGGGCCATCACCGGCTCCGACCGCATCGCCGCCAACGGCGATGTCGCCAACAAGATAGGCACCTACGGCCTGGCGGTGAATGCCCGCCACCACGGTGTGCGCTTCATGGTGGTGGCCCCCACCTCCACGGTGGACATGGCCATCGCCAGCGGCGCCGACATCCCCATCGAGGAACGCCCGGCCGGCGAGGTCCTGACCATGGCGGGACAGCCCATCGCCCCGCCGGGGGCCGGCGCCCGCAACCCCGCCTTCGACATCACCCCCGCGGCCCTCATCGACGTCATCGTCACCGAGCGCGGCGTGGTCTGGAACCCCGATGCCGAGGCCATGGCGGCCCTCATGGCAAGGCCCGCGCCGGCCTGATGGGCGGCGGACCATGGTGTCCTCTATTCAGCCAGGGGAGGCCTGAAACCTCGTCAACCCGCGGTTGTTTGCCTGCCCCGGGCCGGCGATTCTCTGGTCATTGTTCATTAACGCGCCGTCGCGACAACAGCCCATGACCATACCTCCCCAGGCCGCAGTGCAACCGGGTCACGGCGAGTCTTTGTTCCGGGCCGTCTTCGCCTCCTCCCAGGATGCCATCCTCATCATCGATCCGCGGGCGGATCGTATCGTGGATGCCAACCCCCGCGCCGTGGAGCTCCTGGGCTACAGTCGGGACGAGCTGCTGACCCTGCCGGTGTCGGCGGTCCATCCCCAGGAGATGGACCGTCTCCTCGCCTTCACCGAGCGGGTGTATGAGCAGGGCACGGGCTGGACCGACGAGCTTGGCTGCACCACCAAGCAGGGCTGCCAGGTGCCCTCGGAGATATCCGCCTCGGTCCTGTCCCACGAAGGCGCCCGGCTGGTGGTGGCCATCGTGCGGGACGTCAGCGAGCGCCGGCGCATGGAGACCGAGTTGCGGCGCGCCAATGAGACCCTGGAGGAGCGGGTGGCGGAGCGCACGGCCTCCCTCGAGGCGGCCCAGCGGGAATTGGTGCAAAAGGAGCGCCTGGCCGCCCTCGGCACCTTCGCCTCCGGCATCGTCCATGAGCTGCGCAACCCCCTCGGTACCATCGGCATGGCCCTGGACTACGCCCTGGCGGCCGAGCCGGCGCCGGCCACCGCCAAGAGGCTGACCCTGGCCCAACAGGAGACCCGCCGTCTCGGCAGGCTGCTGGAGGATATCCTCAGCTATAGCCGACCCCAGGCCCTGGAGCGCGCCGCCGTGGATATGGTGGGCCTGGTGGAGGAGAGCACCCGGGTGGTGGCCGGCGATACCCACGACGACGGCCCGCCTATCCATCTCGAGGCCCCGCCCACCCTGTCCGTCATGGCCGATGGCGACAAGCTGCGCCAGGTCTTCATCAATCTGCTCCGGAATGCCCGCGAGGCGGCACCCCCCGGGACGCCGGTGGAGGCGGTGGTGGAGGCCGGCGACGGGGACGTGGTGACGGTGCGGGTGCACAACGGCGGGGAGCCCATCCCGCCGGAGATCCTGTCCCGCCTCGGGGACCCCTTCGTATCCGCCAAGCCCGGCGGCACCGGACTCGGCCTCGCCATCGCGCGCCGCCTGGTGGAGGCCCACGGCGGCACCCTGGATATCACTTCCACCCCGTCCGCCGGTACCACCGTGAAAGTGGATCTGCCATGTAATTTGGGGTCAGAGTAAAAACTACCATCGGCGCGTATACCCTGCCTTTGGAATTTGGGTCAGAGTAAAAACTACCGTCGCCGCGTATACCCTGCCTTCGGCCCTCGCTTGAGGATGGTCATTCTCCGGCCGCTGAGGCGCTCTATCTCATCCCTGAAGCGATAGCTCCCAAGAGCCATTCCGGTATTCGTTGCCCCCCGTATTGCCTCGGTGGCCGCGGGTTCCAACTCGTCCGGAAACAAGCTTCGGTAGGTACCGGCTCGCTCCGCCGTGGTTTTACCGAGCTGCTGATAAACTTTATGGGGTGTCCACAGCTTCGCCGATTGCCCAAGGGCGTTGGCGCGGTAGCTGGACCAGTGGTAATCCTTCGGAGATACCACCATTCCAGCGCGCACCGGGTTCAACTCGATGTACCGCTGGCAGAGCAGGAGATATGGTTCGGCCTCAATGACGCATGATTTGTAGCGCCCTTCCCACAGCGTCCCCGTCCTCCCGTAGGCGTCATTAAAGTACCGTACATACCGACGGCCAAGTGCCTGCATCAGGCGGGGCACTCCATCAGCGGCGGAGGGAGTCACCAGTAGGTGCACGTGGTTCGTCATGAAGACCCAGGCATGGATGGCAACGGAGTTCTTCGCTGCATGCTCTTCGAGCCAGCACGCATAGGCAGCAAAGTCGCTGTCCGAGGCGAAGCACGCCTGCCGATTGTTGCCGCGCTGGATGATGTGGAGGGGAATGCCTGGAATGCAAACTCTGGACAGTCTTGCCATCTCTCGTCCCTGAAAAACTGGCGTGCGATTACCCATGTACCAAAACTCGTAATCGGCGGGCAAGTTTTTACTCTGACCCCAAATATTCCAAACGTTGAAGGTGGGCGCTATTTTGGTGCGCATCGCGCGGCAGTTGCCCTGTATCTGTGCGCCAGTCACTCTTCTGCCCTTCCCATTCGGCCCCGCAGGGGCGCCTCAGGAAAAAGTTTAAACCTTTAAAAAACAATCGCCTGATGGATCTTCCCCGGGTTGAGCCGGGGGTGGGTGCGAGTCTGCACCATCATGGCACGTTCCCTGCACTCCCTGCCCCATTCCATTACAAGGGGAGAAGCGGGAATCCATGAAAAACACGACAATCCTGAAGCGCCTGATGCATCGCCTGGCGGCCGTCACTCTGCTGGCCATGCCTTTTCCCGCCTTCGCCGAGGCGGCGGTCCTCGAAGGCGCCGATACCGCCTGGATCCTGGCTTCCACCGCCCTGGTGTTGTTCATGACCCTGCCGGGACTGGCCCTGTTCTACGGCGGCCTGGTGCGGGCCAAAAACGTGCTGTCGGTGCTGATGCAGTGCTTCGCCATCACCTGCGTGGTGACCCTGCTGTGGGTGGCCGTGGGCTACAGCATCGCCTTCGGTGACGGCGGCGCGGCCAATGCCTGGTGGGGCGGCCTCGACAAGGCCTTCCTCGCCGGAGTGGGCTTCGATGCCGTGAGCGGCACCATCCCCGAGAGCCTGTTCGCCATGTTCCAGCTCACCTTCGCCATCATCACGCCGGCCCTCATCGTCGGCGGCTTCGCCGAGCGCATGAAGTTCTCCTCCATGCTGTTGTTCTCGGCCCTGTGGTCGGTGCTGGTCTATGCCCCCCTGTGCCACTGGGTATGGGGCGGCGGCTGGCTGGGGGGCATGGGTCTGCTGGACTTCGCCGGCGGCACCGTGGTGCATATCAGCGCGGGTGTCTCGGCCCTGGCGGCGGCCCTGGTGCTGGGGCGTCGCAAGGGCTTCCCCGACGTGCCCATGCCGCCCCACAACCTCACCATGACGGTGACGGGCGCGGGCATGCTGTGGGTGGGCTGGTTCGGCTTCAACGGCGGCAGCGCCCTGGCCGCCGACGGCGCCGCCGCCATGGCGGTGTTCGTGACCCACATCAGCGCCGCCGCCGGGGCCTTCACCTGGATGGTCATCGAGTGGGTGCGTTTCGGCCGCCCCAGTGCCCTGGGCATCGTCACCGGCATGGTGGCGGGCCTCGGCACCATCACCCCGGCCTCGGGTTCCGTGGGGCCCCTGGGCGCCATGGTCATCGGCATATCCGCGGGGGCGGTATGCTTCCTGGCCACCCAGGCCCTGAAGCGCAAACTGGTGGTGGACGATTCCCTGGACGTCTTCCCCGTCCACGGCATCGGCGGCATCCTCGGCACCCTGGCGGCCGGCGTGTTCGTGGCGGCGGAGTTCGGCGGCGCCGGCTATGCCGAGGGCATGGGCCTGGGCAGCCAACTCGGGGTCCAGCTCACCGGGGTGGTGGCCACCCTGCTGTGGTGCGGCGTGGGCAGCTTCGTGCTGCTCAAGGTCATCGACGGCCTCATGGGACTGCGGGTCACCCCGGACCAGGAGACCGAGGGCCTGGACGTGGTACTCCACGAGGAGCGCGGCTACATCATCTGACTCCCGCTTCTGCCCCAAAGGTGTGCCCGGCCCCGGCCGGGCATGACCTTTTTGGGGCAATGTCCGGCGTACTCACACCTCTACGGCCCCGTCCCGGGGCCGTTTTTCGTGTTGGTTCGATTATTGCCTTCAGGATATCCGGGTTTCGACGCTAGCGAGGGTGGCCGCGACGGCCAACGGCGGTGGTCGTGATCCACGCCTATTGACTCATGGGATGTTGCCACCCAGGCCCTCGGGAGTGCTAGATAATGGAATACAAATATGCTTATCATCCTCGCCTCTTCACGGGCCCATCCCGCATTTTCGTCACGCACAACTGCGCAAGGATCCAATGACTGACCGCACCAAGTCCCAGGTGGTGGTGTTTGCCGCCGCCCTGCTGCTGTGGCTGCTGCTGACCGCCAGCCTGGCGTGGCAGGAACTGCTGGTGGGCACGGTGGTGGCCCTCACCGTCGCCCTGGCGACCCGGGACCCGGGCGGTTTCTTCGCCGCCCTGCGCTTCGAGCCCCTGGCCCCTTTCCACGCCCTGCGTTTCCTGGGCACCTTCCTGGTGGCCCTGGTGCGGGCCAATCTGGACATGGCGCGCCGCGTCCTCACGCCGGCCCTGCCCATCCGGCCGTCGGTGGTGAAGGTGCGTACCGGGCTGGAATCGGAACTCGGCCGCCTGCTGCTGGCCAACAGCATCACCCTCACCCCCGGCACCCTGGCGGTGGATATGGAGGGCGGGGAGTTGCTGATCCACTGGGTGGACTGCCCGCCGGGGACCGACATGGAGGACGCCACCCGCGACATCGCGGCGGGCTTCGAACGTCACCTGGCGGGCTTCGTGCGCTGATGGAGCCCATGGTCCTCATGGCCCTGCTCATCGTGGGCGCCGGGGTGTTGCTGGCCCTGGGGCGTCTGGCGGCGGGCCCCACGGCCCCGGACCGGGTAGTGGCCGCGGACACCATTGCCGTCATCACCACGGCGGCCATCGTGCTGCTGGCGGCGGCCTTCGACAGTCCCCTGTACCTGGACGTGGCCCTGGTCTACGGCGTCCTCGCCTTCGTGGGGGTGGTGGCCATCGCCCGCGCCATCGAGGGCGGGCCGTGATGGCCTTCCTGGGCAAGGTGTTGATGCTGGTAGGGGCCCTGTTCTGCCTGCTGGGGGCCCTCGGCCTGGTGCGCATGCCGGACGTCTACAACCGCATCCAGGCCGGTACCAAGGCGGTCACCATGGGCTCCCTGTGCATCATCGCCGGGGTGGGCCTGCTCCACCCCGACTGGTGGCCCAAGCTGGTGGCCGTGGCCCTGTTCATCCTCCTCACCAACCCCGTGGGCTCGTCGGCCATCGCCCGCGCCCTCTACCGCTCCGGGGTCCGGCCCTGGCGCAAGGCCGGGGAGGAGGAATCCTGATGTTCTGGCTGCTGCTTGGCATCGTCATCCTCATGCTCACCAGCGCGGTGCTGGTGCTGGTGCTGGACAACCTGCTGGCGGCACTGGCGGCGAGTTCGGTGGTGTCCCTGGCCCTGGCCCTGGTGTTCGTGATCCTGCGGGCCCCCGACGTGGCCATGACCGAGGCGGCGGTGGGGGCGGGCCTCAGCGCCCTCATCCTGGTGCTGGCCCTCCGGCGGCTGGGGCTGGTGGGGGTGGGCGGCCGCCGGGTTGGGGAGGGCGACGATGCCTAGGTTCGCCACCGTCCTGTTCCTGGCGGGCTTCGCCTTCCTGCTGTTCTCCCTGACCCTCACCCTCGGTTTCGGCGAGCCGCCCATGCGGGCGGGCCAGGGGGTACTGGACCAGGCGGTGGCGGGCACCGGTGCCGCCAACGCGGTGAGTGCCGTGCTGCTGGGCTTCCGCGGCCTCGACACCCTGGGGGAGCTCAGCATCCTGTTCGCCGCCGCCACGGCGGGCGGGCTGGTGCTGGGTCACCGGCGGCCCGGGGGGGATGGCCCCCCTGCGGGCGCCATCCTCCAGGCCGGCACGCGACTGCTGTTCCCCCTCATGCTGGTAGTGGGGTTCTACATCGTCCTCCACGGCCACCTGACCCCGGGGGGCGGCTTCCAGGGCGGCGTCATCCTCGCCGCGGCCTTCTTCCTGCCGGTGCTCGCGGGCACCGGCGCGGGGCCGGACCACGCCCTGCTGCGGGTGGTGGAGGGGCTGGCCGGTACCGTTTTCATCCTCATCGGCCTCGCCGCCCTGTGGACCGGCGGGGTGTTTCTGGAGCCCCTGCTGGTGGATCGGGGCGCCCTCCACGAGCTCTTCTCCGCGGGCACCCTGCCCCTGTTGTATCTCGCCGTGGGCCTCAAGGTGGGTGCGGAGCTGGCGGGGCTGCTGGCCCACATGGCCCGGGCCGGCGGGGGGGAGGCCTGATGGACGCCTACATCGGCCCCCTGCTGTTCCTCGGCGCCGCCGGCCTCCTGGCCATCGGCGTGGTGGGCATGCTGCTGTCCAACCATCTCTTTCGCATGGTGCTGGCCCTGGTCATCGCCGAGGCCGGGGTCAACCTCATGCTGGTGCTGGCGGGTTACCGCTGGGACGCGGTGGCGCCCATCCTCCAGCCAGGGGTGGCCGCCCAGCCCATGGTGGACCCCATTCCCCAGGCCCTGGTGCTCACCGCCATCGTCATCGGCGTGGGGGTGCAGGCCCTGGCCCTGACCCTGGTTATCCGCATCCGCGAGGCCTACGGCACTCTGGACATGGCCGAGGTGCGGGCGCGCATGGAGGTGGATGTGGCGGCGGCGGGGGGCGGGGAGGCCACGGGCAGCCGCGAGCGCCCGGCCGGCGGGCGCCCCCTGCCGGGGCCCGGCGCCCTACCCGAGCCGCCGCGATGATGGCCTACGCCGTGGCCCTGCCCCTGGTGGCGGCCTTCCTGCTGCCGGTGCTGCACAACGCCTCGCGATGGCTCGGCATCCTGGTGGGGCCGGCGGCCCTGGTGGCGGTGTTGCTGGTGGTGTTTCAGAGCTGGCAGCCGGCGGTGCTGCCCTTCGCCATGGACCTCGGCGGCTTCGCGCCGCCCTGGGGCATCACCTTCTACGTGGATGCCCTGGCCCTGCTGTTCTGCGGTGCGGTGGCCCTCATGACCCTGCTGCTGTGGCCGCGGGACGAGGGCGACGGCGACGCCGATGCCCTGGTGCGCCGCCGTTCCCTGACCCTGCTGCTGGCGGCGGCCGCCGCCGGCCTGGCGTTGTCGGGGGACCTGTTCAACATCTACGTGTTCTACGAGCTGGCGGCGGTGGCCTCCTACGGCCTCGCCGCCGAGCGCGGGACCCCGGCCGCCTACGCCGCCGCCTTCCGCTACCTGATGCTGAGCGCCCTGGGCTCGGTCATCGCCCTCGCCGGCATCGCCATCATCTACTTCGAGACGGGTACCCTCAACCTCGCCCATCTCTCCCTCCTCGCCGGCGAGCTTCAGGGGCCGACGGGCATGGCCGCCTTCCTGTGCCTGCTGGTGGGTTTCGGCGTCAAGGCGGAGCTGTTCCCGGTCAACGCCTGGGTGCCCGAGGTCTACGGCGTCACCACCCGGCGCACCGCCGGCCTGCTGGCGGGCCTGGTGTCCAAGCTGGCGGTGCTGGTGCTGGTGCGCCTGCTGGTGCTGGTGTTCCCCCAGGAGGGCCTGCGGGACGCCCTGTTGCTGCTGGGGGTGCTGGGCCTCATAGGAGGTGAGCTGGCGGCCTGGAAGGCGCGGGACATGACCCGCATGCTGGCCTTCTCCTCCATCGGCCAGCTGGGTCTGGTGTTCGTGGCCTTCTCCCTGCCGGGCACCGCCGGGCTGGTGGCGGGCATCGTCGTGGCCGTCCATCACATGGTGCTGAAGCCCGGCCTGTTCCTGCTGGCCGGGCAGTGGGGCGGCGGCCTGCGGGGCCTGGCGGGGGCGGCCCGGCGCGCGCCCCTGGCGGGCTTGCTGTTCGTGCTCTTCGCCCTGTCCCTGGTGGGGCTGCCGCCCCTGCCGGGTTTCTGGGCCAAGTTCCTGGTGCTCACGGGGCTGGCGGGGCAGGGGGGCGGGCTCGGGTGGCTGGCCATGGTTGCCATCCTGGTGGCCACCGTGCTGGAGGTGAGCTACCTGTTCCGGCTGGCGGGGCGCCTCTACAGCCGGGGCGACGACGAGGTACCGGCGGCTGCCACGGGCGGCGGCACCGTCACCGCGGGGGTGTTCGGGGCCCTGGTGGTGGCCGCGGTGGTGTTCGCCCCGGCCCTGTGGGACGAGGTGCAGGACATGGGCGCCGGGGCTGGTGACGCGGCCCTCTACGTGCGTACCGTGGGCCCCATGGTCCCGACCATGATATCGGGAGGGGCGCCGTGACCCATCTGGACCTGCTGCTGCTGGTGGCCCTCATCAACCTGCCCGTGGCCTGGTGGCTGGCCGGCGGCGCCACCCGGCGGCGCCTGCTGGCCCTGCCCTACGGCCTCATGCTGGGCATGCTGCTTTATATGGATCCCGGGGCTACCTGGGACAGCGGCCTCTCGTGGGTGTTTCTGGGCCAGTCCCTGTCCTGGCGCCTCGATGGCCTGGGGTGGTTCTTCGCCCTGCCCACCATCGGTGCGGCCCTGGCCGCCGCCGCCTACTCCTCGGGGGAGTGGGGCGAGGACTTCGCCGGGGCCGGCGGCAGCATGGGCTGGCTGCAGCTGGCCCTGGCGGCCAATGTCTTCGCCATGCTGGTGTTGCTGGCGGCGGGGGACCTGCTGACCCTGTTCATCGGCTGGGAGCTGGTGAGCTGGGCGGGCCTGCCCCTGATGGTGCTGGCGGGCGGCGCCGCGGTGGGGGCAGGTATCCGTTACATCACCTACGCCATGGGCGGTGGCATGGCGGTGCTGCTGGGGGTGGTGCTGGTCTACGTCTGGACCGGCTCCCTGGTGCCGGCGGACTTCATGGCGGTGCTGCCCACCCTGGCGTCCTGGCAGGTGGGGCTGCTGGTGGCCCTGTTCTTCGGCGGCTTCGGCGTCAAGATGGCCCTGCTGCCCTTCCACCTGTGGCAGGCCCCGGCCTACGGCCTCAGCGTGGGGCCGGCGGCGGCCTTCCTGGGGGCCATCTCCTCGCGCATGGGCCTGTTCGCCATGGCCCTGGTGCTGGTGAAGTTCATCACCCTGGAGCGCCTGGTGGACCTCACCGTCATCCCCGGGCTGCTGGACAGCCGGGACGTGCTGGCCTGGGTCGCCGCCTTCACCATCATCCTCCCCACCTACACCGCCCTGAAGCAGAACGACGCCCGCCTGCTGCTGGCCTGGCACGGCATCGGCCAGGGGGGCTACATGGTGCTGGGGCTGGTGATGGGGGATGCCATGGGCAGCGCCGGGGGGCTGCTCCACGTGTTCAACTATGCCACCAACCAGGCGGTGCTGCTGCTGGCGGTGTTCGCGGTGATGCACCGCACGGGCACCGCGGATCTCAACCGCATGGGCGGCCTCATCGTGCGCATGCCCCTGTCCTTCCTGGCCCTGCTCATCGGTATCATCGGCCTGGCCGGCCTGCCGCCCATGAACGGCTTCGTGTCCAAGTGGCTGGTGTACCGCTCCCTGGTGCTGGAGGGCGAGCCGCTGCTGTTCCTGGCGGCCATCATCGGCACCCTGGGCACCATCCTCAGCGTCTACAAGCTCATCCACAACATCTTCCTCGGCCAGCTGCGGGTGGAGCACGAGGACATCCGCGAGGCCCCCTGGAGCATGACCGGGCCCATGCTGGTGCTGTGCGCCGTCATCGTCGTCACCGGCACCATGCCGGGGCTGGTGCTGGGGGTGGTGGCGGATGCCCAGCAGGCCATCGGCCTGGCGGTGCCGGACTACCACCTGGGGGGCGTCACTTCCCCGGCGGGGGGCCTCGACATGCTGTGGCTGAACGGCGTCATCATGGCCGGTTTCGCCGTCGGTGCGGTGCTGTTCTACGGCTTCGGCGGGCGCACCAAGCGGGTCCACCAGCTGGACAACTACGCCGGCGGCCATTTCCTCACCGCCGACGTGCGCTACCAGTACAGCGACAACTTCTACCCCGGCCTCATGCACCACATCGGCGGCTGGTATCGCGGCAGCTTCCAGTGGCTGGAGGGGGCGCTGATATCCGTCGTCGACCTCCTGGCCACGGCCCTGCGGGGCTTCTACCACCAGGCCCAGCCGGCGGCCTGGGTGCTGTTCACCATTACCCTCGGCTTCGCCTGGGCGGTCCTGCCATGAGTATCACCGAACTCCTCCTCGAACTGGTGCTGATGCCCATCGTGGCCTTCGTCATCGGCCTCTTCATGGTGCTGATGATGCGCCGTATCGGCGCCCGCCTGCAGCGCCGGGTGGGGCCGCCCGTGTTCCAGCCCCTGTATGACATCGTCAAGCTCTACGGCAAGCGCACCCAGGTCTCCCACGGCCTCATGCACGACATCGGCATCGTCATGGCGGTGGGCGGCTACGTGGCGGCCGAGACCCTGCTGCCGATGCCGGGCATGAACGGCATCGCCGAGAAGGGCGGCCTCATTGCCCTGCTCTACGTCATCATGATCCCCTCCCTCGGCCTCGCCCTCGGGGTGGGCCAGTGCGCCAACCCCAACGGCTCCATCGGCATCTCCCGCGCCCTGACCGCCATGCTGGCCTACGACATCCCCTTCGTCATCGTCATCTTCGGCGTCGCCTGGCACTTCGGTACCACCAACCTGGTGGAGATCATCGCCCTCCAGCAGGCCGGCGGCATCGCCACCTGGGGGGCGGTGGAGATGCCCCTGCTGGCCATCGCCGGCCTGTTCGGCATGCAGGCCATGCTGGGCAAGCAGCCCTTCGAGATCTACGTGGCGCCGGCGGAGATCGCCACCGGGCCCATGGTGGAGATGGGCGGCAAGTACCTGGGGGGCCTGTTCGTCATGCAGTGCTTCCAGCTCTACACCGCCGCCGTGCTCTACGTCACCCTGTTCCTGGGGGGCGGCGAGAACTGGCTGTTCTTCCTGATAAAGATCTTCGCCGTGGTGGCCATCCCCATGTCCATCGCCTTCCTGTTTCCGCGTTATCGCACCGAAGACCTGGTGGGATTGCTTTGGAAATGGCCGGTGATGGCCGCTTTGATAGGGGTGGCGCTGGTGATGTGACAGGCGCTAGTGGGCCGGGGAATCCCAATTTTGAATTATGAATGTTGAATTTTGAATTCCGGTGTTCGCTGCGCTCACGCTCTTTTTCGATAAAGAGTGTTTTTTGGCTGGGCCACGGGGAACCTCGGGCCTCAGGTGAGTTCGAAAGACAGGGTGTTTATTTATGAAACAACGTGCGAGCGCATCAATTCAAAATTCAACATTCATAATTCAAAATTGACGGTGATCAACCCATGAAGGATCTACCAGACATCCCCGTAGCCGTCTCGCCCCGAACCAACCCCTTCGCCCGGGTGTTCGACGAGATCACCGCCTTCTGCCGTTCGCGGTCCATGTTCATGCTCCATTACTGCACGGGCTGCGGGGCCATCGAGCTGCCGCCGGCCATGACCTCGCGCTTCGACATGGAGCGCCTCGGCATCCAGCCCATGGTGAGCCCTCGCCAGGCGGACATCCTGCTCATCACGGGGTACGTGTCGGTGAAGACCCTTAA
>JAABTG010000101.1 GCA_011389995.1 Thiotrichales bacterium | reverse complement strand
ACCGGTATGGGTACTGTGGAGTCCCTCCCCAGGTTGTGACAAATCATGAGCACCCGTTGTTACATCACCCCGGACCGCCGAGCGATGGAGGCTTGCGTCTCCCATGTCTCGTCCTGATGGCGGCGGCGCTTCGATGTCCGCATCACGCATCATGGATCGGGTGCCGGTGGTGAGGGCGCGTCCCGACGGTGAACGGGTGCTGGAGAGTATGTACTGGACTCTGTTGCCACCGGGTGCCGATGGCAGGGGCTGGCGCCTGTCGACATGGAACCTCCCGTGTCCGGCAACGGCCCATGAACGGCGTGTGTCTCGCGAAAAGGACTTTTACTGTCCTCGCCGTTCCTGGCCGGACCATCGCCGGATTTCACCCTGTCCCCTGCAGGAAGGTTTTTCTGCTCACTCCGTACAAACCAGCGCCGCGCAGGCCTGTCGTGCCGCGGCGCAGCCGAATACATAGTGGCCGGTGTCACAGGCAACAACACGTTTGATGGGGGCCGTGGCGTAGAGCCCCACTGCGGCATTTACCAGGAGGGCGTCGTCTCGAGTGCCGTGGAGTACCAGCAGGGGGACGGAGAGGTGTTGGAGACGGTCCATGTAAGTCACCTCGCGGTCGCAGGTCACGAGACCCCGGGCGGTTGCCATGGGCAAGTCCCCTGAGGCCGGGTCGGCCGCCAGGCGTTTCAGCCATGCCTCGTCGTAGCGGGGGACCAGGGGCAAGAAGTCGCCGATGGCGAGGCCGGCCACGCGATGGGGCCGGGACAGGGCGAGGCCGAGGGCGTAGGCGCCGCCCAGGGACCATCCGAGCAGGAAGGCATGCCCCATGGCCTCGGCGTCCATTACCGCGAGGATGTCGCGGTGGTGGGCCTCCGGCCCCCAGTCCGCGGGCGGCGTGTCGCTGCGCCCCCGTCTCCTGAGGCTGACCGCGAGGACCTTGCGCGGTCCGGTGGAGCGCAATGCATCCACCAGGGCCTGGTCGGCGAGCCAGCAGTCTGCGGGGCTCAGGATCCCCGGCACCAGCACCACCCCCGGGCGCGACGGCGGCGTCGGGGGCTCCCACAGGAGGTACTCGATGACTACGCCGGCGCTGTCCGCGAAGCGCCTGCGGGGCTGGTGGTCTGGCTTCATGGGCCTGACCCGGGCATGTACCGGGTCGGGCGGCGCGGATTTAATCCAGGACGGATTAAATCCGCCTTTCCCGAGGGGTCCATGGCGGGTCAGTCGGTGTTGGCTTCCGGCAGAAATCCGCCGGCCTGCATGTGCCACAGGTGGGCGTAATGGCCTTCGCGTTCCAGCAGGGCGGCGTGGCTGCCGTCCTCGATGATCCTGCCCTCGTTGAAGACCAGCACGCGGTCCATATGGGAAACCGTGGACAGGCGGTGGGCGACCACCACCACCGTCTTTCCTTTCATCGCATAATCGAGGCCCTGCTGGATCTTTCTCTCGGTGACCGAGTCCAGTGCCGAGGTCGCCTCGTCCAGCAGCAGGAGTGGCGCATCCTTGAGGATGGCCCGGGCAATGGCGATACGCTGGCGTTGCCCGCCGGACAGCTTGACGCCGCGTTCGCCCACAAGGGAGGCGTAGCCCCCCTCGGCTTGCAGGATGAACTCGTGGGCCTGGGCCTTTTTTGCGGCTTCGATGACATCATCGTCGCTGGCGTCGAGCCGACCGTAACGGATATTTTCCATCAACGAGCGATGGAACAGCATCGGGTCCTGGGGGATCATGGAGATGTTCTCCCGCAGGCTGTCCTGAGTGACGGCGAGGATATCCTGGCCGTCGATGGCGATTATCCCGCTATCCGGTTCGAACAGCCGCAGCATGAGGTTGACGAAGGTCGATTTGCCCGATCCGGAGAACCCCACCAGGCCGACCTGCTGGCCGGGCTCGATGGTGACCGATAGTCGGTCGAAGACCTGAGCACCGTTGTCATAGCGGAAAGACACATCTTTAAAGGCAATCTCCCCCCGCGTTACCGTCAGTCTCTTGGCGTCGGGTCTGTCGACGATGTCGTGGGGCTGGATGAAGATCGACACCCCTTCGCTGATGTTGCCTATGTATTCGAAAAACTCGAGGAAGCTCCGACTCAAGCCGCGCGCCGCCTCGATGAGCATGATGGCGAGGCCCGCGACCATGGAGAAATCGCCCACGCCCATATCGCCTTCAGACCAGATCTTGAGGGCGTAGCTCACCATGCTGACCATCAGGACCATGGCCGCCGTGAACTGGAACCAGCGAAGTTTTTCCATGTACCAGTAGGTGCGCATGGCGTGGTGCACTTCGTGGTTCAGATAATCCGTCAGGTAGTCCTCTTCGAAGCGGCGCCGCGCGAACATCTTGGCGTTTATCACGTTGGAGACCGAGTCCACCACCTTGCCCGTGACCAACGAGCGCGCCTCGGCGAAATTCTTCGCATAGACGCGGCAGCGCCTGGCGAGGATGTAAGACACGAGAACGTAGACCGCCAGCCATACGGTCAGGACCAGCGCCAACTCGCCGCTGACGGAAAACAGCACCACCAGGGCCACGGCCGACTTGATGATCAGCGGATAGAAGTCGAAGGTAATGGACCACAGGGCGTGCATGGCGCCCATGGACACCTCGGCGATGCGGTTGGCCAGCGAACCGGCGAAGTGGGAAATGAAGTAGCGAGGCGAATGATGCTGCAGGTAGCTGAAGAGCGCCTTGCGTATATCGGTGCGCAGGCGCGGCCCGGTAATCACCAGCATGGCGCCGCTGGCGCGGCTGAACAACACGATGCCCAGGTTCAACAGACCAAAGAGTATCAGGGAAGAACGCGTGGCCTCGAAGACATCCACACCCTGCTCGTTCGCCATATTGACCGCATCGATGATCTCTTTCACCGCGTAAGGCAACAGGATCGTACACACCGCCTGCCCCGCCTCGAAGATCAGGATCGCAACCAGCGCGATCCGCGCCTTCAGGTAAAAATGGAGGGCGAAGCGAAAGGGCGAGCGGGGAAGTCTCGGTGCGTCCTCGGCGATGGTGAAGGGCGTATTCATGCGGCGTGACTCGTGCCCTCGTCTGGATTGATGTGAATGTCAGTGCCTGCCGGGTCGGGGCCCGAACGGCATGAGGGAGTCAGGCGCGGGCGGCCGGCAGCCGGGCGCGCCCCTTGGCCGCGTCGTGGTGCAGGGCAGTCTGCGCCGTTCAATGAACACCCGGGGCGCGCGTGGAGTGTAAACAATCCCTGGGTTTGGCGGTGGGTCCCTGAGCCGCGGATGGCGGGCCCGCATCGCCGGGAGGGCATGACATGGCGATGCCCGGGACCAGGGCACCGGTCGTGACCGTCTCCATCAGCCGGGTGGTGCGGCCGGAAACATCTTGCCCGGGTTGAGGATGCCGTTGGGATCGAACTGGCGTTTGATGCCGCGCATCAGCCCGAGGGCCGCCGGGTCCAGCTCGCGGCCGACGAAGTCCCGCTTCTCCAGGCCTACGCCGTGCTCGCCGGAAAGGGTGCCGCCGAGGCCCAGCACCAGGTCGAAGACCTCCGACAGGCACGGTCCGGCGGCGGCGGCCTGGCGCGGGTCGTCGTCCTGCACCAGCAGGTTGACGTGAATGTTGCCGTTGCCGGCATGGCCGAAGTTCACGATGAGGATGCCGTGCTTCGCGGACAGGGTGGCGAGGCCGTCCACGAGGGCCGCCAGGCGGGACACCGGCACCACCACGTCTTCGTTGATCTTCTTGGGCGCCAGGGTCCGCAGGGCCGGGGACAGGGCCTTGCGCGCGGCCCATATGTCGCCGGCCCCGCCGCCGGCGTCCTCGGCCTTGAGGTCCAGCAGGCCATCCACCGTGGCGGCCCGGCCGATGGCCTCCACCGCCGTCTCGATGCCCCCGGCGTTGCCGTCCGCCTCCAGCAGCAGCAGGGCCCCGGTATGTTCCGGCAGCCCCAGATCACGATAGCCGTTGGCCAGCCCCACGGCGGCGCCGTCCATGAACTCCAGGGCCGCCGGCACGTCGGGCTGGGCCATGATGCGGGTGATGGCCAGGGTGGCACTGGCGACGTCGCGATAGGCGGCACGCAGGGCCCGGCGGGTGTGGGGCAGGGGGGTGAGCCGCAGGGTGGCTTCGGTGATGATGGCCAGGGTGCCCTCGGAGCCGATGAGCAGGCGTGTCAGGTCATAGCCCACCACCCCCTTGGTGGTGACCACGCCGGTGCGCAGGACCTCGCCGGCGCCGGTGACGGCCCGCAACCCCAGGGTGTTCTCCCGCGGCGTGCCGTACTTGATGGCATGGGGGCCCGCCGAGTTGTAGGCCAGGTTGCCCCCCACCGTGCAATAGGCGGCACTGGTGGGGTCGGGGGGCCAGAAGAAACCGGCCGCGGCGGCGGCATCCTGGACGGCCTGGTTGGTGACACCGGGTTCCACCACCATGTAGCGATCGGCGGCGTTGATCTCGATGATGCGGTCCATGCGCTCCAGGGACATCACCACGCCGCCGCTGGGTACCGTGGCGCCGGTGGTACCGGTGCCGCGCCCGCGGGGCACCAGGGGCACCCGCAGCTCGTTGCACAGGGCGATGACGGCCTGCACCTGACGGGGTTCGGTGGGCAGCACCACGGCGTCCGGCAGGCCCTGACGGCGGCTGTTGTCGTAGCCGTAGGCGAAGCGCTCGGCCGGCTCCTTCAACAGCCCGGCGTCGCCGACGATGGCGGCGAGGCCGGTGAGCAGTTGGGGAGACGGATCAGGGGACACGGGGCGGGATGGCGTCAGCTCTGCTGCCGGTCGGGGCTGATGTACTCGAACAGGCGAATCACCTTCTGCACGCCGGTGACGCGGCGCACCACCTCGGTGGCGGCATGGGCCTCGGCATCGGTGACCAGGCCCATGAGATAGACCCGGCCCTGCTCCACGATTACCTTGATGCGGGTGGGGTCCACTCCCTCGCTGGCCAGCATGGTGCCCTTGATCTTGCCCAGCAGCAGGGTGTCGCTGGTGCGGGTGAGAAGGGAGCTGGGGGCGGCCACCACGATCTCGTTGTACACCTTGCGCACCTTCTCCACCGCGCGCGCGTGCTTCTCCGCGCGGGCCCGCAGGGCGGCGGAGGGCGTCTCGCCGGTCAGCACCACCACGCCGTTGTAGCTGTGGACGTTGATGTGGCTCTGGTCATCCAGCTCCTGGTCGTCGCTGATGCGCCCGGCGACCTTCAGCATGATGGCCCTGTCCTCCACCAGCGTGCCGGTGGTGCGACGATCATGGGCCACCATGGCACCGGTGGCCGCGCCACCGGCGACGATGGCCGGCGCACAACCCTGCACGGCGGCGGTGGTTGCCATCACCGCCATGGCCAGCAGGAGCCCGCGGGTTATGCGGTGGCATGGTCCGGCGCGCCCGCGGCGGGAGGTCATAACCGGGTCTCGTGGCGGCGCCTGCCGGCAATGGAAATCTTGCATGGTCTAGTCCTCGACTCCGAATAGCTGTCTGTCCACCAGGTCGCACAGACAATGAATGATAAGCAGATGCACCTCCTGGATGCGTGCCGTGTTGTCGTCCCTCACCCGTACCTCCACGTCCTCTTCACGCAGCGCGGCCGCGGCCCCTCCGCCTTCGCGGCCACTGAGCAATATGACATGCATGTCGCGCTCGTGGGCCGACGACACCGCCTCCACGATGTTCTCCGATTCCCCGCTGGTGGAGATGGCCAACAGGATATCCCCCGGCTGACCGAGGGCCCGGATCTGACGGGCGAAGATCTCCGAATAGTCATAGTCGTTGGCGATGGAGGTGATGGTGGAGGTATCCGTGGTAAGGGCGAGGGCGGGCAGGCCGCTGCGTTGCATCTCGAAGCGGTTCAGCATCTCGGACGAGAAGTGCTGGGCATCCCCGGCGGAGCCGCCGTTGCCACAGGCCAATACCTTGCCGTCTTGGAGCAGTCCGGCCTTGATGAGTTCAGCGGCCCGGGCGATGAAGGGCGCCAGCTCTTCGGCGATGCGCAGCTTGAGCTCGGCGCTGTCCGAGAAATTTTTCAGTACGCGGGATACCAGGTCCATAGAGGGCTTTGGATTTCGGGGTTCGGCGGGCGCACGGATTAGAGGGTGAAGGCGGCGCGGATCCAGTTGACATCATACTGTTCGCCCGCCGGGTAAAGCGCAACCACATCGAAGCGGCAGGGGGCCTCCCCGGCCCCCCGGCCGGCCTGCAGATAGTGGGAGGCGCAGCGGGCGATGCGGGCCCGCTTGCGGGCGTCCACCGAGGCCTCGGCGCCGCCGAAGCGCCGGGTGGCCCGCATGCGCACCTCCACGAACACCAGGGTGGCGCCATCCCTCATGATGAGGTCCAGCTCGCCCCCCGGGCAGCGGTAGTTGCGGCTCAGGGTGGTGAGGCCGTGAGCCCGCAGATGGGCCTCGGCGAAGCGCTCGGCGGCCTCGCCCCGCGCAGACGTGGCCGGCCTCACCGCGGCTCGTAGGGGATGTCCAGCAGCCTGACGCCGCCGTCATGGAATTCCGCCCAGGTGAGCTCGCGGTGGACCCGTCGCCGGGCATCCAGTCCGAGGCGCCCCGTCACCCCTTCCAGCCGGGTGGAGGGGCGGTCGTAGAGGCGCGGCAGCTCGCTGGCCAGGGCATAGGCATCCACCCCGAGGGCGAACAGGCGGTCGTAGCGGCGGGCACGCTCGGGCCACCAGCGGCCGATGGCCTCCCGCAACGCCGCCCCGGGGTGGTCTTCCCGCAGCATCCACGGCATGTCGGCGAAGCGGATATCCTCGAGGTCCCGTGCCGCCGTCGGCTCCACGGTGCCGTCATAGACGTGGGAGGTGCTGTAGACGGCCAGGTCCCCCGCCCGATGGAAGCGCAGCTGGGGGCGGAGCTGGCGGGCATCGGCGGTGGCGGCGGCGAGGAAAACGAAGTGGGCGTCCCGACGCGGGCGGGGCTCGGTTTCCAGGTCCCGCGCCAGGATCCCGCGCAGGGTGCGTCCCCGTTGTTCGCTGGCATCCACGTTCACCAGGGCCGCCACGGCCCGGGACATCTCGTCGGGGCTGGCGCCGTAGGTGCCGGACTCCGCCACCACCCCGCCGAGCTCCGCCCATTCCTCTATGAAGGCCGTGGCCACCCGTTCCCCCCAGGGGCTGGCCGGGGTCAGCACCAGGGCCTGCTGATGGCCGTCGAACCAGGCCCTTAGGGCCACCTCCCGGGCCTCGGCCTCGGGCGACAGGCCGAACTGGAACAGCTGGTCGGGCGCCCCCGTCACGGAGCCTTCGTCCCCGGCTGGCGTCTCGAGGTGGTTGAGGGCCAGGGTGGGCAGGGGCATGGCCTCGTCCCGACCCAGTACCGCCAGGGCGTCCTTCGTGAGGGGGCCGATGACCCACTCCGCCCCCGCGTCCATGGCCGCCTCGTAGCCGTCCCACGGTGCGGGGGCGGACTCGGCGAAAAAGCTCAGGCGTGGCCGGGCATCGGGCGGGTCCTGAAGCCAGGCGGCCACGAGGCCGTCCCGCACCGCCGCGCCCGCCCGGGCGAAGGCCCCTTCCATGGGCAGCAGCACGGCAATATGGTCGGGCCGGGTGCCCAGCATGAGGGCCGTCTCCCGGAGGCGGGGGACATGGGTGATCCCTGCCGGGTGGTCGGGGAAACGCGCGCTCCAGGTCCCGAGGGCGGTCATCAGGGCCCCGCCGTTGGTGGCGTACCTGTTGGCGATGGCGGCGAGGGCCGTCCAGCCCTCGAAGGCCCCGTCGCCGTCCGCTGCCGCTTCCAGGGCCGCCACGTCGAGGCGCTCCAGGGCTGCCCACAGGGCGGCCCGGTTGGCCTCGGCGGCCTCACCCGCCACGAAGGCGTCGAGGCGGCTGCGGTCCCGGGCGGCCCCCAGATCATCCCCCGTCTGCTCCCGCAACCGGGCCCGCAATGCCAGCCAGCGACGCTGCAGGGCGTCGTCCCCGGCCACCGTCGCCGATTCCAGCAGGGCGAGGGCGTCCCCGGGCCGGTCGTCCGCCGCCGCCAGGGTGGCGCGCGCCACCGCCCGATGGGCGCGGGCTTGCTCATGGTCGGTCTTTTCAGGCAGGCTCGCCAGCAGCTTGGCCGCCTCGGTGGTGGATCCGGCGTCGAGCAACATACCCACGGCCCGCAGTCGCAGCAGGTGGGCCTGCCCCTCATCGGCGAGGGCGGCGGCCTCGCGATAGCGGGCGGCCGCGCCGGCATAGTCGCCCTGCCCGGCCAGGGAGCGCGCCTGTTGCGCCAGCTCCTGGGCCTGGGCCCTGGCCTGCTCCCGGGGCATGGTGGGTGCACAGGCAGTGACCGCCAGGGCCAGGGCCAGGACGGGAATTGCGAGGAAACGCTGAGTGAGAGCCATCTTGTTTATAGTGCCGGCGCTGGAATGGGGTGTGGGATGACGGCGCATGCCGCGGGAGCCATCATGGCGGGGCATATTCTAGCAGGCCTGGGCGCCGGCGACGGGGACGGCGGCCGTTGACCACGCCGGCGGGTACCCTGTTCGTCGTCGCCACCCCCATCGGCAATCTCGAGGACATGACGCCGCGGGCGGTGGAGGTGCTGGGCAGGGTGGCGCTGGTGGCCGCCGAGGACACCCGGGTGAGTCGCGCCCTGTTACAACGCTTCGGCATCACCACGCCCGTGGTGTCCCTCCACGAGCACAACGAACGTCAGCGGGCACCCGATATCATCGCCCGCCTGCAGGCGGGCGAGCAGGTGGCCCTCATCTCCGATGCGGGCACGCCCCTGGTGAGCGACCCCGGCTATCATCTGGTGGCGGCGGCCCACGAGGCCGGCCTTACCGTCCTCTCCCTGCCGGGGGCGAATGCCGTGGTGACCCTGCTGGCGGCGGCGGGCCTGCCCGGCGGCAACTTCTGTTTCGCCGGCTTCCCCCCCGCGCGACACGCCGAACGGCTGCGATTCTTCCGTCAGGCCGCCGCGCGCCCGGAGACCCTGGTTTACTTCGAGGCGCCCCATCGCATCGTCGGGGCCCTCGAGGACATGGCGGTGGGGTTCGGCGCCGGGCGGCTGGCGGCGGTGGGCCGCGAGCTCACCAAGCGTTTCGAGGAGGTCAAGCGGGCGCCCCTTGAGGAACTGGTGGCGTGGGTGCAGGCGGAGGGCGGGCGGCGCCTGCGGGGCGAGTTCGTGGTGGCCGTGGCGGGTAATCCGGCCCCGACCCGGGCCGCCAACGGCATCCAGGCCGAGGACCTGGTGGAGACCCTGCTGACGGAACTGCCGCCGGCCCGGGCGGCGGCCCTGGCGGCGCGGGTGCTGCACCGGCCGAAGAAGGAGCTCTACCGCCTTGCCCTGACCCTGGCCAACCGTGACGCCCCCCCATGACCCCGCCGATGCGGCTTGCCCTCGGGGGCAAGGTGGCCGACACTGGTGCGGCGGGAGCCGATCAGACAGTCGCTGCATGATAGTTCGTGTGGAGGAAAGTCCGGGCTCCACAGGGCAGGGTGCCAGGTAACGCCTGGGGGGTGAAAACCTACGGAAAGTGCCACAGAAAATATACCGCCCAAGCATCGTCCGCGATGCCGGTAAGGTTGAAATGGTGCGGTAAGAGCGCACCGCGCCGGTGGCAACACCGGTGGCAGGGTAAACCCCACCCGGAGCAAGACCAAATAGGGGAACCCGCCGCCTGCGGGCGGCGAGACGCGGCCCGCGTCGTTCCCGGGTAGGTCGCTCGAGGTGTGCGGCGACGCACATCCCAGATGAATGACTGTCCCCGACAGAACCCGGCTTATCGGTCGACTCCCGCTTTTCTTTTTCCTCCCCGGTCCCGGGGACGGCGTTTCCGAGACGCCTGATACCTTAAAGCAGTTTCTCAGGTGTTCACCTTAACCCTTTGGGTTGATGGCACTGTCTCGTGCCCCGCTTCGCGGTCTTTGGTCCTGTCTCCGGGGTGTCATCTAAGTTACTGTCTTTAAAGGAAGATCTCCTTCCGTTTTCTTGACTTGTCCGACAGGCAAACACCATACTTAGCCCCCAAGTGGGACAAAGTGGGATAAAAGGGATCGAATAGGATCGATAGGGATCGTTGGGGCCTGGAGGGGAACGTGTGTTTCGGGGCGACTTTCAAGTCAGTCTGGACCTAAAGGGGCGGATGGCCGTGCCCAGCCGCTACCGCGAGCGCATCCTCGATGAATGCGGCGGTTCCCTCATGGTCACCGTCAGCGTCACCCACCGCTGTCTCTCCGTCTATCCGTCCACCGAGTGGCAGCGCATCGAGGACGAGATCCAGAGCCTGCCCACCTTCGATCAGCAGGCCCAGGCCCTGCGCCATCTGCTCATCGGCCATGCCCACGAGAGCGACATGGACGGCCACGGCCGCATTCTGCTGTCGTCCCAGTTGCGCGAGTGGGCGGGGCTGGACAGGAAGGTAAGGGTGGTGGGGCAGGTACGAAAATTCGAGTTGTGGGACGAGGCGGCCTGGGCGGCGCGCATCGAAGAGCTCCACGGGCCGTCGGGTGCGCTGCTGTCGGAGCCCTCGGAAGCCCTGCGATCCATCGTCCTGTAGGCGCGCCGGTGGCCCATGAGCCGGTGCTGTTGAGGGCGGTCCTGGATGGACTGGCCCCGGCCCCCGACCATCTGTGCATGGACTGCACCTACGGCCGGGGCGGTCACAGCCGGGCATTGCTCGCGGCCCTCGGGCCCGCGGGCCGCCTGGTGGCCATGGACCGGGACCCCGAGGCGGTGGCGGCGGGCCGGGGTCTGATGGCAGAAGACGATCGATTCACCTTGGTCAGGGCGCCTTTCTCGGCGCTGGGGCGGGTGGCACAGGAGTTCGGAATGACGGGCAGGGTGAACAGTATGCTTTTCGACCTGGGCGTGTCCTCCCCCCAGCTGGACCGCGCCGAAAGGGGCTTCAGTTTCCTGCGGGACGGCCCCCTGGACATGCGCATGGACCCCGACCACGGCGAGAGCGCCGCGGCCTACCTGGCCCGTGTCGAGGTCCCCGAACTGGCCCATGTCCTGCGCCGCTATGGCGAGGAGCGCTTCGCCGGCCCGGTGGCCCGGGCCATCGTGGCGGCGCGCGCCGAGGCCCCCATCACCACCACCGGCCGGCTGGCCGCCGTGGTGGCGGGTGCGGTGGCGCGTCGCGAACCCGGCCGCCATCCCGCCACCCGGACCTTTCAGGCCCTGCGCATCGTCGTCAACCGGGAACTGGAGGAACTCGAGGCGGCCCTGGCGGCCGTGGTCCCCATCCTCGCCCCCCGGGGGCGACTCGCCGTCATTAGCTTTCACTCCCTGGAGGACCGTCTGGTGAAACGCTTCATGCGCGACGAGTCGCGCGGCGTGGAGCACCCGCGGGGGGTGCCGATGACCGGCTACCTGCACCCGCCGCGCCTGCGGTTGATGGGTAAACAGCGGCGGGCCGATGGCCACGAGGTGGCGGCCAATCCCCGCGCCCGCAGCGCCATCCTGCGCGTCGCGGAGAAGCTGCCATGAAGGCAAGGATCGCCATGGCCTGGCTTTTCGCCGTCGTGGCCTTCCTCACGGCGCTGGCCGTGGTGGTTACGAAACACGATTCCCGCCGTCTGTTCGTGGAGCTCCAGGCCCTGGAACAGGAACGCGACCTCCTCAACGAGGAGTGGAATCAGCTGCAGTTGGAGGAGAGCGCCTGGTCCACCCAGGCTCACATCGAGACGGCGGCCCGGCGGCGCCTGGACATGCGGCTGCCCCCCGGCGACGCCTACAAGGTCATCGTGCAGTGACAGATACCCCCGACAGCCCGGTCATCCCGTGGCGCCATCATGTGGCCCTGACGGTGCTGTTGGGTTGCGCCCTGCTGATGGCGGCGCGGGCCACCGACCTCACCATGAACCACCGCGAGTTCCTCCAGCAGGAGGGCGATGCCCGCATGTTGCGGGTGATGGAGATCCCCGCCAGCCGCGGCACCCTGCGGGACCGTCACGGCGCCCTGCTGGCCGTCAGCACACCGGTGAAATCCGTGTGGGCGCAGCCCGCCGAGCTGGCCGCCGCGCGGGACCGCTGGCCGGAGTTGGGGCGCGAGCTCGGCGTCACCCTGGAGCACATCCGGGATCGCGTGGCGGGGGCGCGCGAGCGCGAGTTCGTCTACCTGCGCCGCCATGTGGAGCCGGGCGTCGCCGCCCGGGTGGCCGCCCTGGAGATCCCGGGGGTCGCCATGGAGCGCGAGTACCGACGCTTCTATCCGGCCGGCGAGGTGGCGGCCCACGTGGTGGGGTTCACGGACGTGGACGGCGTGGGTCGCGAGGGCATGGAGCTGGCCCTGGACGAGCGCCTCCAGGGCCGGGCCGGCAGCAAACGGGTGATCCGCGATCGCCTCGGGCGCACCGTGGAGAACGTGGAATCGGTGCGCGTCCCGGTCCCCGGGGAGGATGTGCATCTCAGCATCGACCTGCGCATCCAGTATCTCGCCTACCGCGCCCTCAAGGCGGCGAAGCAGCGTTACCGTGCCGCGGGGGGCTCCGTGGTGGTGCTGGACGTGACGAGCGGCGAGGTGCTGGCGATGGTGAACCAGCCCTTCTACAACCCCAACAAGGGCAGTGACCGGGTGGGCGCCCGGGTGCGCAACCGGGCGGTGACGGACCTCTTCGAGCCCGGCTCCACCATCAAGCCCTTCACGGTGCTGGCCGGCCTCATCAGCGGCGAGTTCAAGCCCCGTTCCACCATAGACACCTCGCCGGGTCTGCTGCGGGTGGGGCGTTACACGGTGCGTGACCACCGGGATTATGGCGTCATCGACCTCCAGACGGTGATGGCCAAGTCGAGCAACGTGGGGGCCAGCCGCATCGCCCTGACGGTGGCCCCCGAGACCCTGTGGCGGGTATACGACGGCCTCGGCTTCGGTCTCTCCAGCGCCAGCGGCTTCCCCGGGGAGGCCGATGGCATTCTCACGGACTACATGCGCTGGGGGGATATCCACCGCGTCACCCTGTCCTATGGCTATGGCCTGTCGGTATCGGCCCTGCAGCTGGCCCGGGCCTACGCGGTGCTCGGCGCCGACGGCGTGCTGCCCCCCGTGACCTTCGAGCGATCGGCGGGTGACGGGGGCGGGCGGCAGGTGGTGGACGGCCGCTACGTGCGGCAGGTGCGCGCCATGATGGAGTCGGTGCTGGATGAAGGCGGCACCGGCGGCCGCGGCCGCGTCCCGGGTTACCGGGTGGCGGGCAAGACCGGCACCGTCAAGAAGAGTGTGGTGGGCGGCTATGCCGAGGACCGCTACATGGCCCTGTTCGCCGGTATGGCACCGGCCTCCGCGCCGCGCATCGTGGTGCTCGCGGTGATGGACGAACCCCGCTCCGAGGATTACTACGGCGGGCAGGTGGCGGCACCCCTGTTCGCCAAGGTGATGGGCGGGGCCCTGCGCACCCTGGGGGTGGCGCCGGATGACCTGGCGCCGGCCTCGCGACAGTTCATCGCCAACCTGGAGCCGCCGGCTCATGGGGCCCCCTGAGATGACCGCCATGCCGACCATCGCCCCGGGTATGACCCTCGCGAGATTGCTGGCCGGGCTGGCGTCGGTGTCCCGGGGCCATGACCGCGTCGTCAGCGGGCTGTGCCTGGACAGCCGGCGGGTGGTGCCCGGCGACCTCTTCCTGGCGGTGCGGGGCAGCCGCGGCCACGGCGCCGACCACGTGGCCGAGGCCCTGGAGCGCGGCGCCGTGGCGGTGGTGCAATCCGTGGTGGCGGCCGAGTCCATGGTGGAAGGCCATGTGCCCGTGATCTACCTGCCGGGCCTGGAGGGGCGCCTCGGTGAACTGGCCGACCGCTTCCATGGCCAGCCGTCGCGGCATCTGCACCTCATGGGGGTCACGGGCACCAACGGCAAGACCTCGGTGTGTCACTTCGTGGCCGAGGCCCTGGCCGCGGGTGGCACCCCCTGCGGCACCATGGGTACCCTGGGACGGGGCGTCCACGGTCGCCTGGAGCCCACCGTCAACACCACCCCCGATGCCCTGACCGTCCATCGCACCTTCGCCGAGTGGCGCAGCCAGGGGCTGACGGCGGGCATCATGGAGGTCTCCTCCCATGGTCTGGTACAGGGGCGGGTGGATGCCGTGGCCTTCGACGTGGCGGTGTTCACCAACCTCGGCCGCGACCATCTCGACTACCACGGCGACCTCGCCAGCTACGCCGCCGCCAAGCGGCTTCTGTTCGATATGCCCGGCCTGGGCACGGCGGTGGTCAATGTGGATGACGCCGAGGGGCGGCGCCTGGCGGACCTGCTGGCGCCCCGCCTCGACACCCTTACCTACAGCCTCGACGGGGACCCCGGTGCCCGGCTGCGGGTCACCCGGGGCCACTTCGATGCCGCCGGCATGACTCTCCATATAGAGACCCCGGCGGGGGCGGTGACCCTCTCCAGCGGCCTCGCCGGGCGTTTCCAGGGCGCCAACCTGCTGGCCGCCATGGGGGTGTTGCTAACCACCGGTCTGACGCCGGAGCAGGCGGCCCGGCGACTGGCGGGCGTCCACGCCCTGCCGGGGCGTTTCGAGCGTTTCGGCGACCCTTCGGGCCCCGTGGTCATCGTGGATTATGCCCACACCCCCGATGCCCTGGAGCAGGTGCTGGCCGCGGCCCGGGCCCTCGGCACCGGTCGCCTGAGCTGCGTGTTCGGTTGCGGCGGCGAGCGCGACCCCGGCAAGCGCCCCGCCATGGGGGCCATCGCCGCCCGCCTCGCCGACCACGTGGTGATCACCGACGACAACCCGCGGGGTGAGGACCCCGATGACATCGTGGCGGATATCCTGGCCGGCCTGCCCGCCGGCCGGCCGGCCGCGGTGGAGCGCGATCGCGAGCGGGCCATCGCCGGGGCGGTGGCGGGCGCTGGCCCCGGGGAGCTGGTGGTGGTGGCGGGCAAGGGCCACGAGGACTATCAGGAAGTGGCGGGGGTGCGCCATCCCTTCAGTGACCGGGCAGTGGCGCGGCGCCTGGTGGGAGGGACGACGCCATGATCACCCTGTCCCTGTCGGAGGCCGCCGCCGTTACCGGTGGCCGTGTGCACGGCCCCGATGCCCTGTTCAGGGGGATGGCCATCGACAGCCGCCGGTTGCTGCCCGAACAGTTGTTCGTGGCCCTCGGCGGCGAGCACGCCGACGGCCACGCCTTCCTCCCCGCGGCGCGGGCCCGCGGCGCCGCGGCCGCCCTGGTGGAGCGCCCGGTGGACGACCACCTTCCCCAGTTGGAGGTGGCCGACTGCCGCATTGCCATGGGGCGCCTGGCGACCCATTGGCGGGAGCGTTTCGCCCTGCCCCTGGTGGCCATCACCGGTTCCAACGGCAAGACCACGGTGCGTGCCATGATGGCCGCCATCCTCGGCGAGGCGGGACGGGTGCTGGCCACCGCGGGCAATCTCAACAACGACCTGGGAGTACCCCTGACCCTGGCGCGGCTGGGGCCGGACCACGACTATGCCGTGGTGGAGATGGGGGCCAATCACCGCGGCGAGATCGCCATCCTCGCCGCCATGGCCCGACCCACCGTGGCACTGATCACCCAATGCGCACCGGCCCATCTGGAGGGCTTCGGCAGCATCCAGGGGGTGGCCGAGGCCAAGGGGGAGATCTACGGCGCCCTGGGGGACGACGGTTTCGCCGTCATCAACGCCGACGACGACTACGCGCCCCTGTGGCAGGGGCTGGCCGGCAACCGCCATCGCCTCACCTTCGGCCTTACCGCCCCTGCGGACGTCACCGCCACGTGGCAGGCGGGGGCGGGGGGCAGCGAACTGCGCATCGCCTCCCCGGTGGGGGCCTTCGGCGCCAGCCTGCCCCTGCCCGGCCGCCACAACGTCTACAACGCCCTGGCGGCCACCGCCGCCGCCCTCGCCCTGGGACTGGTGCCGGAGACCATCGCCGCCGGGCTCGCCCGGGTACAAACCGTGGGCGGCCGGCTGCAGCTGCGGCCGGGCATGCGCGGCGCCCGCGTGGTGGACGACAGCTACAACGCCAATCCCGGTTCCCTGCGGGCCGCCATCGATTTCCTGGCGGAGCTGGATGCCGCAGGCTGGCTGGTGCTGGGGGAGATGGCCGAACTGGGACAGGACGCACCGCGATTCCACCGGGAGGCCGGGGAGTACGCCCGCCGGGCCGGGGTGGAGCGCCTCTATGCCGTGGGGGAGCTGGGGGCC
>JAABTG010000100.1:0-12500 GCA_011389995.1 Thiotrichales bacterium | reverse complement strand
TTAGCCGGTGCTTCTTCTGTGGGTACCGTCATTATCTTCCCCACTGAAAGTGCTTTACAACCCGCAGGCCTTCTTCACACACGCGGCATTGCTGGATCAGGCTTTCGCCCATTGTCCAAGATTCCCCACTGCTGCCTCCCGTAGGAGTCTGGGCCGTGTCTCAGTCCCAGTGTGACTGGTCGTCCTCTCAGACCAGTTACCGATCGCGGCCTTGGTGGGCCATTACCCCACCAACAAGCTAATCGGACGCGGGCTCATCCAATAGTGACCGAAGTCTTTCCCCCGTAGGGCGTATGCGGTATTAGCCCGAGTTTCCTCGGGTTGTCCCCCACTACTGGGCAGATTCCCACGCGTTACTCACCCGTCCGCCACTCTACTCGCTCCCGAAGGAACTTTCGCGTTCGACTTGCATGTGTTAGGCATGCCGCCAGCGTTCAATCTGAGCCAGGATCAAACTCTTCAGTTCAAGCTTCTTGACCACCGAAGTGGTCGATTCGTAGCTCGACTTAAAGTACTTGACGTGTTACTGCTTGTGTTCAAGCACGTTATGTCGATAGGTCTTTCAGTGAAACCGACCACCGACACAAGTGCCCACACAGATTGTCTGAATCCGAATTTTTAAAGAGTCGCCGGAGAGTTCTTGCTCGCCGGTTGAGAAGCGGAATTGTCATCGAAACGCCATCCGCTTGTCAACTTCTTTTCTTCGCTTGGGGTGGCGGGTTGCCGTCATCCGGTTGCGAAGAGGGGCGCATTATACGTACCCCGGAAGCACCGTCAACAACTATTTTCGGCCGGCTGCCCTAACCGCATCACGAGGGGTCGGGGCCATCCAGAATTTCCTTGATGAACGGGATGGTTACGCGCCGTTGAGACGCCAGGGAAGACCGGTCCAGCCGCTCCACCAGGGCCGCCAGATAGCCGAGTTCCCGGCGTTCCCGGCTCAGCAGGTAGCCGAGGACGTCATCGGCCACGCGCATGCCGCGGCGGGCCATCATGGCCCCCAGGATCTCCACCAACTCTTCGTCCGTAGGTGCGCGCAGCGCGATTCCCAGCCCGCCCACCACCCGGGAGGACAGATCAGGCAAGCGGATCCCCAGGCCCCGCGGCGGCGCCCGCCCCGCCAGCACGACCATCACCGCCGCGGACTGAGCCCGGTTCAACAGATGGAAAAGCGCCTCCTCCCAGGCCTCGTCACCCGTCACCAGGCCGATGTCGTCCAGACACAGGGGTGAGCGGGACTCCAGGCCGTCCAGCAGCAGCGGCCCGTGATGGGCGATTTCGGCCAGGGGCAGGTAGATGCCGGCCGTTGCCCCGCCGACGCAGGCGGCCTGGAGCAGGTGAGTCTTGCCGCTACCCGCCGGCCCCCAGACATAAACGACACCCGTCCCCGCCGCGGCCACCATGTCCGCGAGCATAGTGACCGCGGCGCGGTTGCCGCCTGCCACGAAGGCCTCGAAGGTGGGGAAGCCGTCGGTCTTCAGGCCGAGAGCGAGTTGCCAGGCCACCGGATTAACCCGCGTCGAGGACCTGGCGGGCCTTACGGGACCACAACCATATGTAATGCAAGCCGCTGGCAAGGGTGAACACGGCCACCAACCACATCCCCCCCGCCAAGCCCCAGGCGGGCACGGCCAGTCCGGCGAGGGCCCCCACCACCACCACGAGGTAGATGACCTGCAGAGCCGTATTGGCCTTGCTGAGAGGCGTCGGGGCCATCTCCAGCTGGCCGCAGAGTCGGTAGTAGGCGGCGGCACCGGCCATGATGACCACGTCCCGCCCCACCACGAGGAGGGTCAGCCATAAGGGTATGTGGCCGAGATAGCCGAGGGTGATGTAGCTCGCCATCATGAGGAACTTGTCGGCCAGGGGGTCGAGGATCGCGCCCAGCCGCGAGTGCCAATCGAAGCGCCGGGCCAGATATCCATCCAGGCCGTCGGTGGCGCCGGCGACGGCCATGATGGCCAAGGCCGTCAGATGGTTGCCTCGAAGCAGTTCCATCATTGCCGGCGGGATCATCAGTATCCGCGCGATGGACAACGCATTGGGAATGTGTCGCGGATTCAACGGGACAGCTCGAACCGGAGCCCCCCATCGGCGGCGGACAGCGGGCGCAACATCCGGCCGAGGTCGAGGGTCTGCAACAACTGCTCCCGTGCCACCGTGGCACTGATACGCAAAGTCATGGTCATGCCATCCATAACCCGGGGGGAGGCATCTTTAATGGCATCCAGCCCCTCCAGATAGGCCATGAGCCGGCCATAATCATCCAGGGTTTCCAATCCCGACACATGCATGTCCAGATGACCCGTAGGGCCCTCCGTACCGGGCGCGGCGAATTCCCGCGCCAGCACATCCGCCAGGCGATCGACGGCGTTCTTCACCTGGTCTCGATGGTCGCCGTCGCGGAATCGCCAGGTTTGTTCCGCTCCATCACGAAGCAACATCCATGTACTGACATCCAGCCCCGAGGCGTCCTGGTAAAGGCGTCCGGTGAGCACACCGTCGCTGCCGTAGCGCCGGGATGCCTCAAGGATGGATTCGGAGAATCCGCCCCACACGTCCGCGGCCTTCAACCCGGCCTGGTCCTCCAGGTCGAACAAGGGGACCACCACCGGCAGTCCGCGCTCCCGGGCGCGCGTCGCCAACGCCTCCCACAGCACAGGGCGCTCGGCCGGAGTCACCAGCAGCCGCGACGAGCCGGATTCCGTCGCCAGCCACACCAGGGTCGCGGGCCTCACCCTGCCCCACACGGCCAGGCCGGCGTCCCGCAGCAGCCGGTCCACGGCCTGCTTGTCGAACTCCACGGCGAGACCGAGGGCAGGGACCATCCCGGCCTCGTCCTGCGCGGACAGGGGAAGGGAGTCGTAACGATACTGCTGGACGTAACCCACCGGGTCCATGCTCCCCTCATCGAGGCGCGCGCCCAGCGCCTGGGCGGACTGGCCCGACACCTTCACCAGCACCATGAACAGGGCGTCCTTCAACGCCCGGCGCCGCTCGGCCACATCCTGGCCATCCACGGGCACGAGGGCACGATAAAGATGGGGAACTTCCACCCCCGCACCGGCGGCAACCAGCGGCAACGCGCCGATCCACGCGGCCAACAGGCCAGACAACAGGACTCTTTTCATGCCTCTCAACCTGAGATGTGGGCGGTGGGGAGCGATGATTTATTCAGCGCGCTCCGTGTGGTCCAGGGATGGACCGCCGCATCGATCGCGTAAGCGATTGAAATGCGGCCGCTTGGTCCGGGCATGTACCGGACCAGGCGGGGCTGATTTAATCCTGGACGGATTAAATCGGCCTTTCCCCAGGATACGGCGGGACGCCGCTCAAGCTAGGGGCAGACCGCCGGCAAGTCAAGGTTCCCACCGCCCCCCGGGTGGCATACCATTTCGGCCATGAATGAAGACCCCAAGCGACCACTATCCTACAAAGACGCGGGCGTGGACATCGACGCCGGCAACCGTTTCGTCGACCAGGTCAAGGCCCTGGCGGCAACCACCCGCACGCCCGGGGCGATGGGCGGCCTGGGGGGCTTCGGGGCCCTGTTCGAATTGCCCCTGGACCGTTACAGAAACCCCGTCCTGGTCTCCGGCACCGATGGCGTGGGCACCAAACTCCGCCTCGCCATCGATGCCGGGCGTCACGATACCGTGGGCATCGACCTGGTGGCCATGTGCGCCAACGACCTGGTGGTTCAGGGGGCCGAGCCCCTTTTCTTCCTCGACTACTTCGCCACCGGCAGGCTCGACCTGGACACCAGTGTCAGCGTGGTCGGGGGCATCGCCGAGGGCTGCCGCCAGGCCGGCATGTCCCTGGTGGGGGGCGAGACCGCGGAAATGCCGGGCATGTATACGCCTCCCGACTACGACCTGGCCGGCTTCTGCGTCGGCATCGTCGAGAAGGACCGCATCATCGACGGCTCGCGGGTGGCTCCCGGCGACGTCATTCTGGCCCTCGCATCCAGCGGCCCCCACTCCAACGGCTACTCCCTGATCCGCAAGGTCCTGGAGCAGACCCATGTGGACCTGGCCCGACGCATCGGCGGCGTTTCTCTCATCGATGCCCTGCTGGCACCGACCCGTATCTATGTACGCCCGTTGCTCGAGCTCATCTCACAGGTCCCGGTTCACGGTCTCGCCCATATCACGGGCGGCGGCCTGGTGGAGAACATCCCGCGGGTGCTGCCCCCCGGAACCGCAGCCAACCTGGCCCTGGAGTCCTGGGAATGGCCGGAAATCTTCGGCTGGCTGCAGGACCAGGGCAATATCGAGCCCGGGGAAATGCTGCGCACCTTCAACTGTGGCGTCGGCATGGTGATCATCGTGCCGGAAGACGAGACCGGGCGCGCCCTGGAGAGCCTGCGTGAGGCCGGGGAGACCGCCTGGCAGGCCGGCACCATCACCGCCTCCGACGACACCGCGCCCCGGGTGAATTTTGTCTGACAGCCGGCAGGGCATCATCCCCATCGGCGGGTGAACGGGTCACCCTGCTCCATTGTGGTGCTGGTGAGCGGCCGGGGGAGCAACCTCCAGGCCCTCATGGAGGCCATCCAACGCGGGGTTATCCATGGCCGCATCGCCGCCGTCATCGCCAACCGCCCCGGCGCGCATGCCCTGGAAAGGGCCCGCCGGGCCGGGGTAACGGAGCGCCTGCTGGATCACCGGGTTTTCGCTTCCCGAGAGGCCTTCGACCGCGCCCTGGCGGCACTGATAGACGAATATGCCCCCCACCTGGTGGTCATGGCCGGCTTCATGCGCATCCTCACCCCGGCCTTCATCGCCCGTTTTCGCGGCCGCATGCTGAACATCCACCCCTCCCTGCTGCCGGCATTCCCCGGCCTCAATACCCACCAACGCGCCATCGCCGCGGGCGTGTCAGAGCATGGGGCAACGGTCCACTTCGTCACCGACGAGGTGGACGGCGGGCCGCCCGTGGTTCAGGCGCGGGTGGCCGTGAGGCCGGGCGAGTCCCCCGAGACCCTGGCGGCCCGGGTGTTGGCCCAGGAGCATCAAATCTTCCCCGAGGCCGTGGCCTGGTTCTGCAGTGGCCGCCTCCAACTGGTCGACGGCCTCCCGCAGTTGGACGGCCGGCCTCTGGAGCGGCCCCTGCAAAGGACGGAAGACTAAGAAGCGTTGAATAAATCAGCGATTTTCTAAGTACCGCCCTCACTGTTGCGTGGCGCGGAGTCACCACTGCGGCCATCCGTCGTCACCTCCTGACGGAGCTTGCGTTCCACGGCCGCCAGCAGCCCCCTCAGGATCTGCACCTCCGTGCGCTCCAGGCGCGCCCGGTTGAACAACCGCCCCAGGCGGCGCATGAGCAAACGCGGGGACTGGGGGTCCAGGAACTCCACCGCCGTGGCCACCCGTCTCAGGTGCTCCAGCATGCCGCTCACCTCGTCCACCGTGGCCTCGACCCGCGGGACCTCGTCGGCATCCGCCATCGGTCCCCCCTCCCCCGACTGGCGGTACAACTCGTAGCACAGGATCTGCGCCGCGGCGGCGAGGTTCAGAGAGCTGTACCCCGGGTTGGCCGGTATGCGCACCAGGGCGTTACAGCGCTCCACCTCCTCGTTGGTGAGCCCCGAATGCTCGCGGCCGAACAGCAGGGCGACGGGCCCGCTCCTGCGTTCCTCCAGCAACCTCCCCGCCCCTTGCGCGGCGTCCACCACCGGCCACGGCAAGTGCCGCCGCCGTGCCGTGGTGCCCACCACGAAGACGCAGCCGGCCAGGGCCTCGTCCACCGTCTCCACCACCGGCGCGGCGGCGAGGATGTCATCGGCCCCCGAGGCCCTGGCGGTGGCCTCGGCAGAGGGATAGCGCGCAGGGTTCACCAGCACCAGATCCCTCACACACATGGTCTTCATGGCCCGGGCCACCGCGCCGACGTTGCCCGGGTGGCTGGGCTCCACCAGCACCACGCGCACGCCCGGCAGCTCCCGGGGCTCTTCATTTTGCTCTGTCATGATCGAACGGGTCTTACCCCGGCATGGACTCCCATCTAGAATACCCGCTCAATCCAACGCGAACCTCCCCCCAGTCATGCAAGCAATGCTGAACATCGCAGTCCGGGCCGCACGGCGCGCCGGCGACATCATCGTGCGCCAGTTCGACCGCGTCGATACCCTCAAGGTAGATACCAAGAGCCCCAACGAGTTCGTCTCCGAGGTGGACCGCCAGGCGGAGGCCGCCATCATCGACATCATCGCCCGGGCCTACCCCGGCCACGCCTTTATGGCCGAAGAGAGCGGCGAAACCGGCGATGGCGATTTCGTATGGATCATCGACCCCCTCGACGGCACCACCAACTACCTCCATGGCTTCCCGGTGTTCTCCGTATCCATCGCCCTCCAGGTGAAAGGCCGGCTGGAGGTCGGGGTGGTCTACGACCCCATGCGCCAGGAGCTGTTCACGGCCCTGCGGGGCTCCGGTGCCACCCTCAACGACCGCAAGATCCGGGTCAGCCGCCGCAACCGGCTGGAGGGTGCCCTGCTGGGCACCGGCTTCCCCTATCGGGACCTGGAACACCTCGACCGTTACCTCGCCATATTCAGGGAACTCATGCAGAAGACGGCCGGCATCCGCCGCCCCGGCTCCGCGGCCCTGGACCTCGCCAGCGTGGCCTGCGGGCGGCTGGACGGTTTCTGGGAGTATGGCCTCAAGCCCTGGGACCTGGCGGCCGGTGCCCTGTTGATCCAGGAGGCCGGGGGCTTCGTGGGCAGCATGGACGGCCGCGGCGATCCCCTCGACACGGGCGACATCGTGGCCGGTGGGGAGCGGGTGTATAACGCCCTGCGCGGCGTCATCGACGACCACACCGGGAGTGGCGCGGAGACGCCCACCTGACTCTGCATGAAGATACGCGCCGCCAAGGATGATGGAAGACATCCGCGTATCGCCATGAGGCCTGACAACTATGTTCTAACTCCTTGCGGCGGATGGAGGCCGGGGCGACTCCGCGCGCCGTGAGATTTGTTGCCTGTCCAGCCAGGACTGTACCGATCGGCAGTACTCGCTGGTTGCTACCTTGATTTCGAAAACGGGCGCATATTCCTTAAGCTTCACGAGGCCTGCAGCGACTATTTCCCGACAGTTTTCCGGGGTCAGCGCTGCACTCGCCTTAAACCAATCCAGCAGCGCGAGAATCGCCCGATCGATCTCGTCCCCTTCGTGCTCTTGAAAAGAATCGCATAACCGATTCGCAAATACCGCGGTGTTACGGATCTTTTCCATATCCGTTCCAGGCACCGAATGCGCCCCTGGCGGGACGCCGCGGATGGATTCGATGATCGATTGCGGAAGATGCCACGTCTTGGCGACAGCGACACCAAGTTCAGCGTAAGTAACGCCCAGCACACCCCGCGCCGCAGCGGATTTGTCCATGTCATTATTGCACCGCGATTCACGGATACTCGAGAATTCGTCGGGAAAATAGAACATGACGAGATTCTCTCCTAGATTCTGGCACATGCCGCAAATAAACACCTCTTCGGCCTCAGGTATTTTCTGGCGCTGGGCCAGATGACGCGCGATGAGTCCGCTGAGGAAAGCTTTTGTCATGGAGTCTTTCAGAATTGTCGAATTACCTTTCATGTGACCGAAAAAGCTCAGGCTGTTCGCGGTCATACGGACCTTTTCGACGCCGAGAAAAAGAACGGCCTGGGAAATACTCGTGACTGGCGTTGCGCGGCTACCATAGAAAGCAGAATTGACCAGCTTGAGAAGCTTTCCAGTCAACGCGAAATCACGAAGAATGACGTTCGCGAGCTTGTTCGTGCTCGCGCTGCTATCGTCTCCAGCCAGCCTGTTTATATCCGATAAGGTGCGGGAAATGGTTGGGAAATCCCCTGTGTGCCGCATGCGGCGCATGAGGAATTCGATGGTGCTGTGATAAGAACCATCGACACCTCCTTCTTCTGCGAGGCCCGCTTCATTCAGAAACAGCTCGAATGCCTCGCTCATCATGGCACCGTCGGCATAACGTCCTTCGCTACGTTTCTCCAGGGCCCCTGCGAGAAAACGGCAAAAGGCATCGCCGTGGGCGGCATTTCGCAGTAGCGAAAAATCGACATCCCGGGAAATGATGTGGCGTCGGATTTCATCAAGCGTCGTGCCTTCCATCGCCTTGGCGCCGGAAACCAGCTCGTAAAATGTACTGCCCAATGCAAATACATCGGTCCACGGCCCCAAGGGCTTGCCAAGGAAATGCTCGGGCGCCATATAGCGCAGCGTGCCCGTTGCTGAGCCTTTCGCTTCGTGCGCAGCACTTACATACTGGGCGAGGCCAAAATCCATGATTCGCGGAGTATCGCCCGACTCTAACAGCACGTTTCGCGGGCTCAGATCGAGATGCAAAATTTCTGATGCGTGGGCGGCTGCGATGCCTTTCAGGATCGCCGCCATCATCGGCACCGCCGCTTTTATTGAGTAGGGCCCCCTTGATTTAAGGAGTTCCGCTAACGTGGCACCTTCAACATACTCGAAGACCAGATATGGTCCGGCGTCACAAAAACCGGCATCAAATATGGGGATGATGTTTGGGTGTTTGAGCTTGCTCGAGAGGCGCGCTTCCAGCGGCGCGCCATCACCCGTATTTCGGTTGAGGGTGCTTCCTGAATCCGACAGCAGCTTGACAGCAACCAGTCGATCCAGGGTGGGATCGCGGGCAAGGTATACCGCGCCCTGCGAGCCCTTGCCTACGGAACGAATCAACTCATATCTTCCGATGGTCTGAGTCGTTTTTTCTACCATAATGCTATCGCCCTGAAGTACGGGCCTCCTCGGGCCGGACAGCCCATCAAGCACGCTGGTGAGCGCCAGACGCGGTGCCCGTGGTAGAGGCAACGCCATCGGGCCCCAGGATTGTAATTTCTGACAGCCCGTCGCGTCGGACTTGTAGTAGCTCAGCCCTTGAGCGCGTCGACGATCGACTTGATTTCTGCAGCCGATTCGCGCCGCACGACCTGGTAGCTCTCCGGGGTGAGATTCAACTTGGTGAATGAAGGTACCCGCCGCCAGTCTACGGCATCGATCTCTCCGGCCTCGCTCTTGGCGATAAGGTTTGCCACCAGCACTGCGCTGGTGACATCGGCCGGGCCAGTGTAGTCGCGTCCGATCTCCTCGTGCTCGTCGACGGCCATGGTGACTGAATCCGAGAAACCCCAAGCCTCTACGATGGCGCGCCCTACCCCGGTGTGCCAGTGGTCGAGGAGCTCGCTCAAGGTCAAGGGGTCGCAGGCACCGTCGCTCAGGGCCGCGGCGCGTTGGAGTATGTACAACTTGCCGATGTCGTGGACCAACCCGGCGAGCATCACCTCGTCCTCGCAGAGATAGTCCGGCAGACGTTTGGCGAGCGTGTACGCGACCGCGGCAACCTGTACGGAGTGTCGCCAAAGGTCCTTGAGAGGCGCCTTGAGCCCAGGTGTGGCAGCGATGCTCGTGAGCTGACGAAGGGCCGCCGCGGTGGCTACGCTGCGGACGGTATCATGACCGAGACGGCCGACGGCCACCTGCAGGCTGTTGATCTCGGAACCAATGCGATTGTAGGTGGCCGAGTTCGCCATACGCACGATATTCGCCGCGAGCACCGGGTCCGAAGCGATGACGCGGGTAATCATGGCGGGGGAGCAATTGGGATCATCGAGGGTACGGCGCACCCGTTCGGCGGCCTCGGGGAATGAAGGCAGTTCCAAGTCCCCCTGGGAAAGCTCCCTGCCAAGCTGTTCCACGAATGCCAGCCCGTCCATCATCGTCATCATGTTCCGGATCCTTCTCGCGTGCTCACTCCGGACCGTTGGTCGCCTGGCAATAAGGCGCTCACACTCCGGATCCTCAGTTTTGAGTAGCGACCGCCGGCCAAGAGTCTTTAGGGCTCTCCACCAGGCGGGTGCCACTCCACTATGGCGCGGTAAGACTGCTTGAGGCAGGAGAGGATGGTGCTTTTCGTGGAACCGGGTATTAGACGTCGGGACAATCCGACCTAACGGACATGGCGCGAGGTCGAAGGATTAACGGCGCGCCATGTCCGTTCCTCACCCCGGCCCTCTCCCAGGGGGAGAGGGAGTCCAAAGGCGTCGCTGCGCGACTTTCACGTTAACGAGGCATCGATAAATTGCTTATCAAGCCGCCGCCAGCTTTGCAGGTCGTCGATATCAATCCCCCAACAGTGCTGATGCCGACCAGGCGCTTTAGGTGTAAGCTTTGCTGCGGCTCCGAACCCGGGAGAACGCCATGAAGCAGGCACCCAGCCCCCACCTCTCCGTCGAGGAATACCTGGAAGGGGAACTCACCAGCCCGGTACGCCACGAATACGTGGCCGGCACCATCCACGCCATGGCGGGCGCCGGCCGGCGCCATAACCTGATTGCCCTTAACCTGGCCTCGCGGCTGCGCCAGGCCGCCCGCGGCGGCCCCTGCCGGGTGTTCATCTCTGACATGAAGGTACGGGTGCCTGCCAGCGACGCCTTCTACTACCCGGATGTGGCGGCTGCCTGCGACCCGGGGGACGACCAGGAGTTCTATCTCGAAGCGCCCTGTCTCATCGTCGAGGTCCTGTCACCGGCCACCGAGGCCATCGACCGCCGCGAGAAACTCCACGCCTACCGCACCCTCCCCACCCTCATGGAGTACATGCTGGTCTCTCAGGAAACCCGGCAAGTGGAGATCCACCGTCGCGAGCCGGCCGGAGACTGGACCCTGACCCTGCTGGAAGAAGGAGATCCCGTGGAGATCCGATGCCTCGATGTCACCCTCACCATGGAAGAGGTCTATGAGGATGCGTTCTGAATTCCCGGCGACCTGCTTCGTCTTCCCCCGCAACGCGTTCCATCGACCGGCCAACTGCACGCCATCAAGAAGCATCACAGTTTCCCGCTACCCCATCTGAGCGACATCGAGTCGAACCCGGATAAACAAGACATGTATAAAGGAAAGCGCATCGCCGTCGTCGTACCCTGTTACAATGAGGAGTTGTTGATCTCCCGGGTCATCGAGACCATGCCCGAGGAGGTGGATCGCATCTATGTGGTGGACGACGCCAGCACCGATGGTACCGCCGCCGTCATCGAGCGCTATGCCGCGGCAGCACCCGATCGCATCCATTTCATTCGCCACCCGGAAAACCAGGGCGTGGGCGGCGCCATAGCCACCGGCTACAAGGCCGCCCGGGACGAGGAGGTGGACGTGGCGGTGGTAATGGCGGGGGACGCCCAGATGGACCCCGAAGATCTCGGCCGCATCCTCGACCCGGTGGTATCCGGTGAATACGATTACTCCAAAGGCAACCGGCTGTTCACCGGGGACGCCTGGAACAAGATCCCCAAGGTACGTTACCTGGGCAACGCCTTCCTCTCGGTGCTGACCAAGATCGCCTCCGGCTACTGGCATGTGGCGGATTCCCAGGCCGGCTACACGGCCATCAACCTGCCTGCCCTCAGGCGCATCGACTGGGACCAGATGTACAAGCGCTACGGCCAGCCCAACGACCTGCTGGTGCGCCTCAACGTCTATAACTTCCGGGTCAGGGACGTCCCCATCCGGCCCGTCTACGGCATCGGCGAGAAGTCCGGCATCCGCCCCCTGAAGATGATCCCGCCCCTGTCCTGGCTGCTGTTCCGGCTGTTCATCTACCGCCTGGTGCACAAATACGTCATCCGCGATTTCCATCCCCTGGTGTTCTTCTATTTCTTCGGCATGGTCCTCGGGCCCCTCGGCGTGCTCTTCGGCGCCTACCTGACGATTATGCGGCTGGCGGGCAACCCGGTCGCCGGCACCAGCGCCCTGTTCGCCGCCTTCATGGCCATCGCCGGGCTCCAGTTCCTGTTCTTCGCCATGTGGTTCGACATGGACTACAACAAAGACCTGAAATAATCATGGCCGGCGCGGAATGGTCCCTGGCCCGTTACGCCGGCTTGTGCCGGGCGTTAAGGGGCGCCGGTTACCGGACCTGCACCATGGATGACTATCTCGTGGGCGGGCCGCTACCCCACGCCGCCATCCTGCGCCACGACGTGGACCGCTTTCCCGCCGATGCCCTGGCCATGGCGCGCCTGGAGTCGGACCTGGGTATTCGGGCCACCTACTACGTACGCATGGTCCCGAGGGTGTTCTCTGGGGCCCTGGTATCGGAACTGCATCGGCTGGGCCACGAAGTGGGTTATCACTACGAGGTCCTTGGCAAGACCCGGGGTGATACGGCGGCGGCCCTCGAGTTGTTCGGCCACGAGCTGGATGAACTGCGCCGTCTGGGGCCGGTGACCACCGCCACGGCCCATGGCAGTCCCCTCTCCCCCTGGGACAGCCTGGACCTCTGGCGACACACCAGACCCACGGACTTCGGATTACGGGGCGAACCCTACCTGTCGCTGGATACCACCCGGGTGGCCTATTACACCGACACGGGGCGCTCGTGGTGTGCCGGGGCCACTAACCTGCGGGACAGGCCCGGCGGCCAGGAGGGTGATTTTCCCAGGGCCCGGGACACCGCCGCCCTGGAGG
>JAABTG010000099.1 GCA_011389995.1 Thiotrichales bacterium | reverse complement strand
GGGCCGCGCTACGCGCGTTCCCATCCGCTCCCGGCGGATGGGTCCCCGAGGGAGAGGGAGCGTAATTTGAAGGCCCTCTACTCCGGGCATCCCGCCCTCCACCCCTGCGGGGCCGCGCTACGCGCGTTCCCACGGCCGTCGCAGGTAAGGTCCCTTCTCCCGCGGGGAGAAGGACAGGATGAGGGGAGCTGAGCTGGGCCGGTGCTATGAGCCTGGCTTTGCATCCCCTCACCCCGGCCCTCTCCCAGAGGGAGAGGGAGCGTAATTTGAAGGGCCTCTACTCCGGGCATCCCTGCCCTCCACCCCTGCGGGGCCGCCGCGCTGCCGCGTTCCCACCGCCGTCTCAGGTAAGGTCCCTTCTCCCGCGGGGAGAAGGACAGGATGAGGGGAGCTGAGCCGGGCCGGTGCTACGAGCCTGGCTTTGCATCCCCTCACCCCGGCCCTCTACTCCGGGCATCCCTGCCCTCCACCCCTGCGGGGCCGCGCTACGCGCGTTCCCATCCGCTCCCGGCGGATGGGTCCCAGAGGGAGAGGGAGCGTAATTTGAAGGCCCTGTATAACGGGCATCCTGCGGGCAAGAAAAACCCCGTGCGGCCGAAGCGCGCACGGGGTCCGGGGGGCGGGGGCTCAGGCGCGGCGGCGCGCCACCCCCAGCAGGCCCAGCAGGGCGGAACCCATGAGCCACACGGCCGCCGGCAGGGGCACGGCACTCACGCTGTAGGCCGTGGTGGTACCGCTCACCTCGTTGGTGACGATGAGCAGGGGGTTGCCCGTGGGGCTGTCGCCGGCTTCCACGAAGGCCAGGCCCTCGGGGCTGACGTCGAAGCCGTTGAACAGATGGGACACGAACTCGGGGCTGTTGGGGTCGGTGATGTTGTACACCACCACGCCGCTGGTGCGCTCCAGGCCCACGAAGGCATAGGTCTTGCCGTTCAACACGCCGATGGTGATGCCCTCGGGCTCAGGGCCTTTGTCGTCGCTGCGATTCTCCGCGAAGGTGCCGTCGGCCAGGGTGATGTTCTCCAGGGCGTCGGCACTGTCCCACACCAGGTTGCCGGACTCGTCCCAGATGGTGAAGGAGCGCGCGCCGTAGGCCAGCAACTCGTCCAGGTCGCCGTCGCCGTCGGTGTCGGAGGTGGTGGTGGTCTTGAGCCGGCCTAGATTGGCATCCGCCTGCCAGTCGTCCCCCAGAGAGGTCTTGAGGAGGGCGTCCAGGGCCGGGTCGATGGCCTCGTCGCCGATGCGGGTCTCCTCGGAGAAGCCGTCGTAGTCCCGGGCATCACCCTCGTTGGCGGTGACGTAGTAGGTGGTGCCGTTGGCCTCGTAGCTGGCGATGGCGTCGGGCTGGAAGAGGCCCTTTACCGGCCAGTTCTTGAAGTTGCCTTCCACGCCGTCCCGGTTGCTGGCGTCGATCCTGTTGGCCGGATCGATGAAGTCCTTGGTGCCGAGGCCCCGGATGGCGGTGACGGTGGCCGAGGCGATATCCACCACGGCCACGGCGTTGTTCTCCTGCAGGGTCACGAAGGCCGTTGCGCCGTCGGGGGAGACGGCGATGTATTCCGGCTCCAGGTCCTGGGCCACGCTGGCTCCGGGGCCGAAGATGCGCACCCCGGCGTTGTTCATGTCGGCGGCCGAGAAGGCGCCAAAGCCGGCGGTGGTCACCGTGGCGCCGGCCACGCCGGCGCTGATGTCGATGACACTGATGGCGCCCACCGGGTCATTGTCATAGTCGTCATTGGGCTCGCCTTCGTTGGCCACCAGCACGCGGCTGCCGTCGGGGGTGAAGGTGACCATGTCGGGCAGGGCCCCCACCGCCACGCTGTTGAGGAAGGTGCCATTGGAGTCATAGAACTCCACGGCGCCGTTGTCCTGCTTGTTGGCCCCCTCCACAGCCACCGCCACGATGCCGTTCTTCGCCGCGACGCTGTTGGGCCCGCCGCCGAGGCCGATGGAAGAGATGCCGGTGATGTCGCCGCTGGTGTCGGCGCTGAAGTAGTCGAGCCGGCCCAGGGCACCGTTGGTGACGAATACCCGACCGCTGGCGGCGTCGAAGGCCCCGATCTCGGCGCCACCATCCAGCGCGCTGCCGGCGGTGCCCGAGGACCATGCCCGCCACAGCTCGCTGAAGACCAACTCGTTGGTGGCGACGGGGGCGGCACCCTGGGCCGCGAGGGCGGGGCCCAGCAGCAGGGTGCCGATGATGGCTTTGCGTACCTTGTTCATGACGGCTCCTTCGGAAATCCATGGGAGAGGACGAATAGGACCGTCAGTAAAGCGCAGGCGTATGACCGCCCCGTGGCGGGGGGGTTACGAAATGGTTACGTGCCCTGGGGCACGGATGGGCCTTAGCGCAACACCAGCAGGGTGATGTCGCCGTCCGTTCGCTGGTGGGTCATCTTCATGGTGGCTTCCTCGCCGCCGGACGGACGCAGGGGCTTAGGGGCGCCGGGTCCTCAGACCTTGGGCAGATTCCTGCCGTAGAAGATGTCCGCCATCTCCCGCTTGAGGCGCTTCTCGATGGACTGCTGCTCCTTGACGGGGAGCTGCCCCTTGTCGATGGCGAACAGATAGTCATCGAGGTCGAAATCCCTCACGATCATCTTGGTGTGAAACAGATTCTCCTGATACATGTTGGTGTCGATCATCTGGTAGCGGGCCTTGGTGTCCCGGGCCAGGTAGTTCTGAATGGAGTTGATCTTGTGATCGATGAAGTGTTTCTTGCCATGGACGTCCCGGGTGAAGCCCCGCACCCGGTAATCGAGGATGACGATGTCCGATTCGAAGGAGTGGATGAGATAATTCAGCGCCTTGAGGGGCGAGATGCGACCGCAGGTGGATACGTCGATGTCGGCCCTGAAGGTGCTGATGCCGTTGTGAGGGTGGCTCTCGGGATAGGTATGCACGGTGATGTGGCTCTTGTCCAGATGGGCCACCACGGCATCGGGCAGGGGCCCCGGTGACTCGGAATTGGAGACCCCCACGTCCTCCACGAACTCCTCGGAGATCAGCATGGTGACGCTGGCCCCCTGGGGTTCGTAGTCCTCGTGGGCGATGTTGAGGATGGTGGCGCCGATGATGTTGGCCACGTCCGTCAGGATCTGGGTCAGGCGCTGGGCGTTGTACTCTTCATCGATATAGGCGATGTACTCCCGCCGCTCTGCGTCGCTCTGGGCGTAGCAGATATCATAGATGTTGAAGCTCAGGGTCTTCGTCAGGTTGTTGAAGCCGTGGAGCTTGAGCTTCTTGCGCTTGGTCATGCCACCGGTTCCGCTCATGGTTTGTTTGATCCGCGGATTATCCAGAAAACAGCGGGGCGGATACAGTGCCGGCCCGGCGTCTCGTATTCACGGTGGCCGTATGCCAATATCCCGGGCCGGACTGTCTCCACCACATCCCCGCTGCCGTCGCCCACTCGCAACCTCGACGGCAAGGGCTGGCATACTGCCGGTCAAGCAGGTTCAGGAGGACGCGGCGTGCCAGGCAGGGCGGGGGAGGAGTCTGAAGCGCGCAATGACGACCACGAACAACGCCCCGCGGCGCGGTGCGAACGGGCGGGAGTGAACGAGTCTGGCGGAACGGGACACCAGTATGATTTCGGACAGTGATGCCAGTGTGGCGCAACTTCAGGACACGGCCTATCAACTCGCCCGCCTGCGACACCGCTACACGCTGGTGGCCCTGCTGGCCGCCGTAGCGGTGGTGGTGGCGGTGGGGGCCCTGGCCCTGGCCATCCATCTGGCCCTCGAGCCCCAGCAGCGGTCCGGCGCCTTCGTGGTGGAGGATGCCGACGGCAGGGCGGTGGCGCGCCTCGGTCTCAGCAATGAGGGCCGGCCCGCCCTCTATCTGTATGACGGAGAGAACCGCAACCGTGTGTGGCTGGGCCTCGGCGCCACCGGGCAGCCGCAACTCATGCTGAGCGACGTCACGGGCCAGGCCCGTATCTCCCTGCTGCTCGATGACGAGCATGCCGGCCAGGGCCGTCTCTACCTGCGGGACGAGGACGGTCGTAACCGGCTCGCCCTGGGGCTTACCGACGAAGGCGCCCCCGCGGCAGTGTTCGCCGACGAGGAGGGGGAGCCGCTGCTGGCCCTGCCGTCCTCGGCCGGCGCCACCCCCGAGGAGCGCTGGGCCAACTACAATGCCGCGGGCACCCGGGCCCTGGTTCAGGGGCGGTTGGCAGAGGCCGAACGGTTTTACGCCGCGGCCATCCGGGAGGCGCGGACCCTCGGGGCCGAGGACCTGCGGGTGGCGGCCTCCCTGAACAACCTGGGGGCCCTCTACGTCAAGGCCAACCGCCTGGAGGATGCCGACCGGGTCTACCAGAGTTCCCTGCAGATGCGTCGCAAGGCCCTGGGGGAGGCCCATCCCCAGCTGGCCCAGAGCCTCGCCAACATCGCCTTTCTGCGCCGGGCCCAGGATCTGCCCACGGAGGCCGAGGAGCTCTACCGCCAGGCCATCGCCATGTGGGAGCGCCTGGATATTCGCGACGACCCGCGCCTGGCGGGCACCCTCACGGGGTTCGCCGAACTGCTGGAGGCGCGGGGCGATGACGACGAGGCCGGGAAACTGCGGGCAAGGGCGCAGGCCATCCAGGAACGCGCGGCGGCTGACCAGCCCGCCGGCGGCTGAGGCGCCGCCCCGGCCTCCACCCTGACGCGGGCGCCGGGCCGGCCAAACGGATTCCACACCGGTCGCCGCCGTCGGCCGGGCGGGCCGGCCATCGGTAAGCCCCCCATCACCGTGGCCCGGGACGAGGACAACACGCCGCCGCTGCGGTGGGGTATTTCCTGCTGGACGGCAATGGCAGCCACTGGCAGGATGGCCCCCACGGCGGCGGCCGGCGGCGGCGCCATCCGGTGTCCCGGTGAGGCCGAGGCGCATCCCGACCTCCGGCTTGCCATCCTCTTACAATTCCGGTTACTACAGCCTGATGACGGATCTCAAGCAACCCTCCAAGCAGCGCCCCGCTGCCCCGGCCCCCCCCTGGTGCTGCGCTGATGGCGCGTCAAGGGCCGTCAGCCACGCGGGCGGTATGGCTGTGGTTGGGGCTTCGTGCTGTCCGCCATGGGCATGGCCTTCCTGGACCGCATGAACCGGCACCGATGACCGGCCGGTCCAGAGGCGGTGACCCGGTGGCCCATCTGCGGGACGATATCGTCTTCTCGACACGCCTCAAGGGCCGCCCCCTCACCTTTCGTTCCACCTGGGGATTGTTCTCGCCGCGGGAGGTGGATGAGGGCAGCCGCCTGCTGCTGGACCATCTGGAGGTGGCGGACCACCACGACTGCCTGGACCTCGGCTGCGGCTACGGGCCCCTCGGCATCACCCTGGCGGCCCTGGCCCCGCGGGGCCGTACCCTGCTGGTGGACAAGGACTTCGTGGCGGTGGACTACGCCCGGCGCAACATCGCAGGCAACGGCCTGGCCAATGCCGAGGCCATGCTGAGCAATGGCTTCAGCGCGGTGGGGGAACGCCCCTTCGACCTGGTGGTCTCCAACCTGCCGGCCAAGGTGGGCAAGGAGTTGCTGTCCATCCTGCTCCACGATGCCCACCGTCATTTGAGGCCCGGCGGCCGGCTGTGCGTGGTGACGGTGAACGGGCTGCGGCGGTTCATCGAGCGCAATTTCAAGGACGTGTTCGGCAACTACGACAAGCGCAAACAGGGGGCCCATTACACGGTGGCCCTGGCCAGAAGAGAGGACTAGGCCGGGCGCGAAATATGGGGGCGGCTTCTCCCGGCCGCCGACGTCGGCTTGCCCGCCCCGTCATGATTCCCCCTCCGAACCCGCTTCTTTGCGCGTTGTTGTGGTTGAAAATGGCCTTTGCGCAGAGGCGGTGGCGATGCCATTTTGGAGGGGATTGATATGCTGCTGCGATGCAGCAAGAATATCCCCTGGCCCTACCCGGACAATCCCGTGACCCAACCCCGTGGCACCCCGCCCAACGCCATCAAGGACATGGATTGTTTTCTCAATCCCCGCGCCATCGCTGTGTTCGGGGCCAGCGACTCCCCGGACAGCGTGGGCGGGCGGGTGTTCCGGAATCTCCTGGACAGTGGCTTCGGGGGGCAGCTGTACGCGGTGAATCCCAAGCACAAGCAGGTGATGGGCGCGGACTGCTACCCCGACCTCAAGGCCATCGGTCATGCCGTGGATCTGGCGGTGGTGGCCACCCCGGCCCGCGCCGTCGCCGGGATCATCCGCCAGTGCGGGGAGCGGGGCACCGCCGCTGCCATCGTCCTGTCGGCGGGCTTCGCGGAGACGGGGGACAAGGGACGCGCCCTGGAGGACCAGGTGATGGACCTCGCCCGCAAGCAGGGCGTGCGCATCCTCGGCCCCAACTGCCTCGGCCTCATGCGCCCCGATGCCGGCATCAACGCCACCTTCAGCAACGGCGCGGCCCTGGCGGGGGACCTTGCCCTGGTATCCCAGTCCGGTGCGGTGGTGACGGCGGTGTTGGACTGGGCCCAGGAGCGCAACCTGGGCTTCTCGGCCATGGTCTCCCTCGGCAACGCCGGCGATGTGGACTTCGGCGAGGTACTGGATTACCTGGCCCTGGACCGCAAGACCCGCAGCATCCTCCTCTACGTGGAGGGGATACAGCACAGTCGCGGCTTCATGAGCGCCCTGCGGGCCGCCGCCCGCGTCAAGCCCGTCATCGTGGTGAAGTCCGGGCGCAATGCGGCGGGTGCGGCCGCGGCGACCTCCCATACCGCCGCCCTGGTGAGTGGCGACGACGTCTTCAGTGCGGCCCTGGAGCGGGCGGGTGTCATCCGCGTGCGGGACCTGGACGGCCTGTTCGCCGCCGCGGCGGTGCTGGGCAGCGGGTTGCGGGCCCGGGGTAACCGCCTCGCCATCGTCAGCAACGCCGGTGGCCTGGGGGTGCTGGCCACGGACCGCCTGGGTGACATGGGGCGGCTCGTCCTCGCGGCCCTCGACCCCCGCACCGTCAAGCGCCTCGACCGGCTGCTGCCCGACCATTGGTCCCACGACAACCCCGTGGACATCCTGGGGGACGCCGACGCGAAGCGCTACCAACAGGCCACGGCCCTGTGTCTGGATGATCCGGGGGTGGACGGCGTGGTGGTGTTGCTCGCGCCCCAGGCGGTCACCGATCCCCTGGCCGTGGCCCGGGAGATGACGGAGACGGTGAAGGACCAGAAGAAGCCCGTGCTCATGTGCTGGATGGGGGGCGCCCAGGTGGAGGCGGCACGGGACCTGTTCCAGTCCCGGCGCATTCCCCACTTCGAGACCCCGGAGTCGGCGGTGGAGGCCTTCTCCTACCTGGCCGAGTACTGCCTCAACCAGGAACTGCTGATGCAGGTGCCCGGCCCTTTGGGTTACGAGAGCCACCCCGATACCGAGGGGGCGCGGATGATCATCCAGGGGGTGCTGGAGGAGGGCCGCTCCACCCTCACCCTCACCGAGTCCAAGGCGGTGCTGGCCGCCTTCGGCATCGAGGTGGCGCGCTCGGTGGAGACCCATTCCGCCAACGAGGCCCTGGTGGCGGCGGAGAGCCTGGGCTTCCCGGTGGCCCTCAAGGTCAGCTCACCGGACATCACCCATAAATCCGACGTCGGCGGGGTACGTCTCAACCTGGCCACCCCCCAGGCGGTGCGCACCGGCTACGGGGAGGTGGTGAAGGCGGTGCAGCAGGTGATGCCCGACGCCCGCATCAGCGGCGTCACCGTGGAGCGCATGGCCCGCGTCCCCAATGCCCGGGAACTGATGGTGGGCGTGGCCCGGGATCCCGCCTTCGGTCCCACCATCAGCTTCGGGGCCGGCGGCGTCACGGTGGAGATCATGCGCGACCAGGCCCTGGCCCTGCCGCCGCTGAATCGCTTCATCATCAGGAACCTGGTGTCCAGCACCCGGGTCTCGGCCATGCTGGGGCGCTTTCGCAATCTCCTGGCCATCGACATGACCGCCCTGGAGACCCTGTTGCTGCGGGTCTCGGAGATGGCCTGCGAGCTGCCCGAGCTGGTGGAGATGGATCTCAACCCGGTGATGGCGGATCACCAGGGGGTGCTGGTGGTGGATGCCCGCATCGTCGCCGCCCACCCGCCACCGGGCACGGCCCCCTATGCCCACATGGCCATCTATCCCTACCCCTCCCACCTGGTGAGCGACTGGCAGCTGGCCGATGGTACCAACATCGAGATCCGACCCATCCGCCCCGAGGACGCCAACATCGAGCGGGATTTCGTCAACAACCTCTCCCAGCAGTCCAAGTACTTCCGCTTCATGCAGAACATCGGTGACCTGTCGGACACCATGCTCATCCGCTTCACCCAGATCGATTACGACCGGGAAATGGCCCTCATCGCCGTGCTCATGGAGGATGGCGATGAGCGCGAGATCGCCGTCGCCCGCTACGCCATCAACCCGGATGGCCGCTCCTGCGAGTTCGCCATCGTGGTGGGGGACGCGTGGCAGGGCCACGGCCTCGGCACCCGCCTCATGACCGTCCTCATGGAGGCCGCGCGGGCCCGCGGTCTTTCCACCATGACGGGGGACATCCTGTCCAACAATCGACCCATGCTGGACCTGGTGAAGTCCCTGGGTTTCCGTGTCACCACGAACCCGGAGGATCCCGCCATCCGGCAGGTGGAGAAGCCGCTTTGAGGGGTGGGGGGGAGATCGGGGATCGGGGGCCGGGGAACGGGGAACGGGAATTAGGGGGAAGGAGAAAGGGGATGGAGGGGTGAGGCCCATCCTTGGGCCCCGGGACCGCGCCGCAGCACGGGTGCCGGCCTCAGTAGCGGTGGTGTTTGCCGTAACCTCCGTAACCGCGATAGCCGTGACGGCCCTTGTAACCCCCGTAGCCCTTGTAGCCATGGCGGTAGCCGGAGCGGTAGTGGCCGCGCGGGCTGAGGATGATGACCTTGGTGCCGCGGGAACGGTGGTCGCGTTTGTATTGTTTGTGGCCGCGCCCGCGGTGGTAGTCCTTCCTGGAGTGATGGTCGCCATAATGATGGTGGCGGTCCGCGTGCTTGTAGTCGCCGATGTAGAGGCCGAACTTGGTGCCCGCCTGGGCCGTGGGCAACAGCAAGACGCACAGGGCGACGGCGGCGATGAGACTGCTGGTCTTGGTCTTCATGGTTATCACCTCAAAGTGTTTCGATGACGGTCGTCTATTCGACCTTGGGCCGCATCATTCCATGACCGGGATGAACGGCACCTGAACGGCTTTGAGGTTGCAGAAGGGGCGCGGGAGCGCAGGGGGGTGCGGCTCTACTCGCGGGGCAGGGGCACCACCCGGGCACCGTGGGCCGGGATGACAGTGTTGCGGTAGCGTTCCTCCATGCGGGTCAGGGCCGGCCCCAGCTCGCTCTCCAGGCGTCGCTGGATGTCATCGAGGCCTCGCCGGTAGTACACCACCTCACAGGGGACGCCGGCCTCCAGGCTGGCGCGTTCGCCGGCGGCCCGGGGTTGCCAGGAGATGAGGATGGGACGGCCCCGCTCGGCCCCGTGACGCACATGGCCGCCCTGGCTGTCCACGAAGACGATCTCCTCGCGGTCCACCACCCCCATGTACTGCATGGTGCGGATGGGTATGAACACGCAATCGTTATCACTGCGGGCGAGGAACAGGCGGCAGCGGTTGTAATGGCGGGCGGGCAGGGTCCAGGGGATGCGCTCCACTTCGGGCAGGCGTACGAAGGTCTCGGTGGTGCGGCGCGGCGCCATGGCCGTGGTTCAGGCCTCGTCCTCGAGGTCCCCCGAGGGGTCCCAGCCGTGTTCGCGGGCCTGATGGATGGCCTGGTCATAGATGCGGCGGTGGCGTTCCCGCAACTCGGGTGGCAGCCTGGATACGAGGTGGCCGTACTTCATCCACTCGCCGTAGACCTGATCGTAGAGCTCCTGGATGCGGCCGGAGTTCCAGCCGGCCCCATCCTCCGTCTCGGGCAGGATGTCGAACAACCAGGCGTCCCGGATGATGCGCCCGGCGTCACTGATGCCGGCCGTGCGGTCGTTGTGCACGCCGACGTAATTCTCTCTCGTTCTCTTCACTTCCTCACCTTGCACGATGCATTGGGGGTGGTCTCGGGGACGGCCCCGCCGGGGACACTATTCTAAGGCCATTGCCGGCGGCGCGGACGGGTTTCGTGTCCGCCGCGGGATGATGGCCGGGGTGGCCGGCGGTCAGCTGGACAGGCGTCGCCAGTAGGTGTCCCGCCAGTAGTACAGCACGGTGGTGTCGGCGAGGGGGTAGGAGTCGGCGTACCTGAGTCCCCGCCGGGGTTCCTCGATGTTGTCGCGGCGGGCATCCAGGGGACGCCAGGAGGTCTCCCGCGGCTCCTCCTCCAGGGGGCCCCGGGTAGTGCCCCGGTTGCGGCGCTCGGCGGCACCGTGACTGGAATAGTTCTTCTGGCCGTCCTCCAGGGATACGCCGTTGGCGCTGCCCGGCATGCGCGGGAAGCGCAACTGGGCGAGATCGTCCTCCCAGGCGCATACCGGGCACACCTGATGACTGCCGGGGGCCATGCTGAATACCAGGTGCCCGCAGCAGGGGCAGGGGAAGCGTTCGGGTGTCGACGGTGGTACGAGATCCATGACTCGATCTAAGCACACCGGAGGGGCGGTATGAAAGAACGCCCCCGGCAAACGTAAAAAAAGGGGCCCGCAGGCCCCTTCAGATGTTGCCGGCCGTTATACGGTGGCGTCAGTTCACCCGCGGGTCCAGATCCCCCGAGGCGTAGCGGTCGGTCATGGCCTCCAGGGACAGGACCTTTATCTTGGAGGCGTTGCCGGCGGTGCCGAAGGCCTCGTAGCGGGCCTTGCACACGCTCTTCATGCCCGCGGTGGCGGCCTGCAGGTACTTGCGCGGGTCGAAGTTCTTGGGGTTGTCCGCCAGGTGCTTGCGGATGGCGCCCGTGGAGGCCATGCGCAGATCGGTGTCGATATTGACCTTGCGCACGCCGTTCTTGATGCCTTCGGCGATCTCCTCCACCGGCACGCCATAGGTCTCGCCCATGTCACCGCCGAAGTCATTGATCATCTTCAGCCACTCCTGGGGCACCGAGGACGAACCGTGCATCACCAGGTGGGTGTTGGGGATGCGGGAGTGGATCTCGCGGATGCGCTCGATGGCCAGGATGTCGCCGGTGGGCGGACGGGTGAACTTGTAGGCGCCATGGGAGGTGCCGATGGCGATGGCCAGGGCGTCCACTTGGGTGTCCTTGACGAACTGGGCGGCCTCTTCCGGATCCGTGAGGAGCTGGTCGTGGGACAGCTTGCCCTCGGCCCCCGAGCCGTCCTCTTCGCCGGCCATGCCCGACTCCAGGGAGCCGAGGCAACCCAGCTCACCCTCCACGGACACGCCGCAGGCGTGGGCCATGTCCACCACCTGACGGGTGACCCGCGCGTTATAGTCGTAGTCCATGGGGGTCTTCATGTCCTCCCCTAAGGAACCGTCCATCATCACCGAGGAGAAACCGAGCTGGATGGAGCGCTGGCACACCGCCGGCGACGAGCCGTGGTCCTGGTGCATCACCACCGGGATATGGGGCCATTCCTCGATGGCGGCCAGGATCAGGTGGCGCAGGAAGGGGGCGCCGGCGTACTTGCGGGCACCGGCCGAGGCCTGGACGATGACCGGGCTGTCGGTCTCGTCGGCGGCTTCCATGATGGCCCGCATCTGTTCCAGGTTGTTCACGTTGTAGGCAGGCACGCCATAACCTTGTTCGGCGGCGTGGTCCAGCAACTGGCGCAGGGATATCAATGCCATTGTCGTTTCTCCTCAACTAAAAAATCAGTCCTGTTTCCGGGTTGCGCGTGTGACCTCCTGGCCCACGCGGATGATTTTCATCAGGTTGGTACCGCCCTCGATGCCGCGGCGATCACCCTTGGTGATGATGACGAGGTCGCCTTCGCGGACCGTGCCGCGTCGCACCAGCTCGTCCGTAACCTCCTTGTTGGCCTCGAGAATATCGTCCGTGGAGAGCTCGAAGCTGACCGGGTACACACCGCGGTAAAGGGTCACTTTTCTACGCGTGGCGACGTGCTTGGTCAAGGCATAGATGGGAATGCCGGAGCTGATACGGCTCATCCACAGGGGGGTGGAGCCCGACTCCGTGAGGGCGGCGATGGCCTTCACTCCCAGGTGGTTCGCGGTGTACATGGTGGCCATGGCGATGGCCTCGTCGATATGGCTGAAGATGGTGCCGATGCGGTGGGCCGAGGTGCGGGCCTGGCGCTGCTTCTCCGCCTCCACGCAGATGCGGTCCATGGCCTGTACCACGGTGGCGGGATACTTGCCGGTGGCGGTCTCGGCGGACAGCATCACCGCATCGGTGCCGTCCAGCACGGCGTTGGCCACGTCGAACACCTCGGCGCGGGTGGGAATCTGGTTGTCGCGCATGGACTCCATCATCTGGGTCGCGGTGATGACCAGGCGGTTGGCCTCGCGGGCGCGGTGGATCAGGTCCTTCTGCACCGGCGGCAGGGCGGCATCGCCGATCTCCACGCCGAGGTCGCCGCGGGCCACCATGATGGCGTCGCAGGCCTCGAGGATCTCGTCGATGTTCTCCAGGGCCTCGGCGCGTTCGATCTTGGCCACGATGCTGCCCTTGCCGCCGGCCTCGCGGAACAGGCGGCGGGCCTCCAGCACATCGTTGGCATCCCGCGGAAAGGAGATGGCCAGATAGTCCGCCTCGAGCTCCGCCGCCACCACGATGTCGTCGCGGTCCTTCTGGGTGAGGGCCTGGGCCGACAGGCCGCCGCCCTGACGGTTGATGCCCTTGCCGTCGTAGAGGGTACCCCCCACCGTCACCTGGCATTCCACCCGCGGGCCTGCCACGCCCGTCACCCACAGCACGATGCGGCCGTCGTCCAGCAGCAGGGTATCGCCGCGGCTCACGTCACCGGGCAGGGCCTTGTAGGTGATGCCTACCCGGTGCTGGTCGCCCTCGTGGGTGGGGCATTCGGCGTCGAGCACGAAGGGGGCGCCTTCCTCCAGCACCACCTCGCCCCCCTTGAAGCGCTCGACACGGATCTTGGGGCCCTGCAGGTCCACCAGCAGGCCCACCTGGCGGCCGAAGGCGCGGGCGCGGTTGCGCACGGTCTCGGCGCGCACCCGGTGGGTGGCCCAGTCGCCGTGGGAGAAGTTGAGGCGGGCCACATCCACGCCGGCCTCGATGACGCGATCCATGCTCTTGGGGTCGTCCGTTGCCGGCCCGAGGGTGGCGACTATCTTTGTTCTTCTTAGCATGGGATGCGCTGGGTAACCCTATCAAGTGATTCGAATTAACCGGGACGTGACCCGTCCCCGGGGCCTTGGTGGCGCGGTGGCCGGGGCCGCCAGGGCGCCAGGATACCCGTCTTCCATGGCCACGGGATTACTGCCGAAGCCGCGGGTCAGGCGCCCCGTTCCTCCAACATCGCCACCGCCGGCAGGGTCTTGCCCTCCAGGTACTCCAGGAAGGCGCCGCCGGCGGTGGAGATGTAGGACACCCGGTCGTAGATGTCGTACTTCTGGATGGCGGCGATGGTGTCACCGCCCCCCGCCAGGGAGAAGCCGTTGGATTCGGCGATGGCCATCCCCATGGCCTTGGTGCCGGCGCCGAACTGGTCGAACTCGAATACCCCCACGGGGCCGTTCCAGACGATGGTGCCGGCGTTCTTCAGCATGTCGGCATACTGGGCCGCCGTCTCGGGGCCGACGTCGAAGATCATGTCGTCGTCCGTCACTTCGTCCACCTTCTTTACGGTGGCCTCGGCGGATTCGGAGAACTCCTTGCCCACCACCACGTCCAGGGGCACCGGGATCTCGCCTCCCTTGGCCTTGGCGGCCTCCATCAGGCGTTTGGCCTCGTCCACCAGGTCCGCCTCGTAGAGGGACTTGCCCACATTGTGGCCCATGGCGGCGATGAAGGTGTTGGCGATGCCGCCGCCCACGATGAGCTGGTCCACCTTCTGGGACAGGGCCTCCAGCACCGTGAGCTTGGTGGAGACCTTGGAGCCGCCGACGATGGCCACCATGGGCCGGGCCGGGCTGGCCAGGGCCTTGGCCAGGGCATCCAGCTCCTCCGCCAGCAGCAGGCCGGCACAGGCGGTGGGGGCCAGCTTGCCGGCGCCGTGGGTGGAGGCCTGGGCGCGGTGGGCGGTGCCGAAGGCGTCCATGACGAAGATCTCGCACAGGTTGGCGTACTTCTGGGCCAGCTCGGGGTCGTCCTTCTTCTCGCCCTTGTTGAAGCGCACGTTCTCCAGCAGCACCACCTCGCCGTCGCCGAGTCGGGGCGGGGTCTCCAGGTAGTCCTTTACCAGGGGTACCTCCTTACCCAGCTTGACCGACAGGTCGTCGGCGATGGGCTGCATGGAGTTCTCCTCGTCCACCACCCCCTCCTCGGGGCGGCCGCGATGAGAGAACACCATCACCCGGGCGCCGGCCTTCATGCAGTACTCGATGGTGGGCATGGAGGCGGTGATGCGCGCGTCACTGGTCACTTTGCCGTTCTTCACGGGGACGTTGAGGTCGGCACGGATGAGCACCCGCTTGCCGGCGGGATCGAGGTCGGTGAGTTTGGTGAAAGCCACTGGACGAACTCCTTTGTCGTTCGAATTTTGAATTTTGAATTTTGAATTGCGGTCCCGGCGGAGCCCATACCCTGGCCAGGGCCGGTCTTTAATTCAAAATTAAAAATTCACAATTCAAAATTTGAAGTGAGCGGAAGCGGGTGGGCCGGATTGCTCCGGCCCACCCGCGACCGCTCACTTCGAGACGTGTTCCACCATGCGCATCATGTTGCAGGTGTAGCCGTACTCGTTGTCGTACCAGGCCACCACCTTGATGAAAGTGCCATCCAGGGCGATGCCGGCGCCGGCGTCGAAGATAGAGGGGGTGCTCTTGCCGCGGAAGTCGGTGGAGACCACCTTGTCCTCCGTATAGGCCAGCACGCCCGCCAGGTCGCCGGACTCGGAGGCGGCCTTCATGGCGGCGCAGATGTCGTCATAGGAGGCGTCGTTGTTCAGCTCCACCGTGAGGTCCACTACCGAGACATCGGAGGTGGGCACGCGGAAGGCCATGCCGGTGAGCTTGCCGTTCAGTTCCGGCAGCACCTTGCCCACCGCCTTGGCGGCACCGGTGGACGACGGGATGATGTTCTCCAGGATGCCGCGGCCGCCGCGCCAGTCCTTCTGGGACGGCCCGTCCACCGTCTTCTGGGTGGCGGTGGCGGCGTGGACGGTGGTCATCAGGCCACGCTTGATACCCCACTTGTCGTGCAGCACCTTGGCCACGGGGGCCAGGCAGTTAGTGGTGCAGGAGGCGGCGGAGATGATGGCCTGGCCGTCGTAGACGCCGTGGTTCACGCCGTAAACGAACATGGGGGTGGCATCCTTGGAGGGGGCGCTCTGCACCACCTTCTTGGCACCGGCCTCGATGTGCTTCTGGCAGGTCTCCTCGGTGAGGAAGAAGCCGGTGCACTCGATGACCAGGTCGGCGCCGATGTCGCCCCAGGCCAGGTTGGCCGGGTCGCGCTCGGCGGTCAGGCGGATCTTCTTGCCATTGACCACCATGTCGTTGCCTGCCACGGCGATGTCACCGTCGAAGTTGCCGTGCACCGAGTCGTACTTGAGCATGTAGGCCAGGTAGTCGGCGTCCAGCAGGTCGTTGATACCCACCACCTCAATGTTGGGGAAGTCCTTGGAGATGGCGCGAAACGCCATGCGGCCGATACGGCCGAAGCCATTGATACCAACTTTGATTGTCATCGGTTGCTCCTGTTAGCGAGTTAAAGATGAGGGCGCGGGTGTGCGGACCACCATTCGGCGCCCCACCCTCCGCGCCTTAAGTTAAATAAGCCCTTTCACCGTCGCGGCGACGTTGTCCGCGGTGAACCCGAACTCCTTGAAGAGGTCGCCGGCGGGGGCGGATTCGCCGAAGCGGTCGAGGCCCAGCACCTTGCCGTCCAGTCCCACGTACTTGTACCAGAAGCCCGTGATACCGGCCTCCACCGCGACGCGGCGGGTGACGGCCCCGGGGAGCACCGACTCGCGGTAGGCCCCGTCCTGGGCATCGAAGCGGTCACAGCTCGGCATGGACACCACCCGCACCTTGTGGCCCGCACCGTTGAGCTGGCTGGCCGCCTCCACGGCGATGCCCACCTCGGAGCCGGTGGCGATGATGATGGCCTCCGGGCTGCCGTCGGGGTCTACGAGGACATAGCCACCGCGGGCGATATCGCCTATCTGGCGCTCGCTGCGCTGCTGGTGGGTCAGGCCCTGGCGGGAGAAGAT
>JAABTG010000098.1 GCA_011389995.1 Thiotrichales bacterium | reverse complement strand
ACGCCGGCGTTGAGCACCAGCATGTCCAGGCCCCCGAAGGTGGTCTCCGCCAGCCCCAGGGCCGAGGCCACCGCCCCTTCATCGCTGACGTCGCATCGCACCGCCCGCACACCCCCACCGTCGTCCAGTGCCTCCACCGCCGGGGCCACATCCACCGCCACCACCGCCGCACCTCGGGCCCTGAAGGCCTCCACGCAGGCCCGGCCGATGCCCGACGCCGCCCCGGTCACCAAAGCCACCTCACCCCGCAAGGGCGGCCCGTCCCTCTTGCCCGCCAGCTTGGCCTGCTCCAGCTCCCAATACTCCATGTCGAACAGGTCCTTCTCCGGCAGGGCGCGGTAGCCCCCCAGGCCCTCGGCGCGGTGGATGACCGCCATGGTGTGACGGTAGATGTCCGCCACCCCATCGGCCTCGGCGGCGTCCCGCCCCGCGGTCACCAGGCCCAGTTGGCGGTCGAGGATCACCCGCGGTGCCGGGTCCAGCATGGTGACGGGGGTGCGGGCGGCCGGGGCATGGCGTTGGAAGTAGGCGCGGTAGGCCGCGGCGTAGGCGGCCACGTCCCGCCCCAGCAGGGGCACGGCCTTGGTGCGGATGACGTGGTCGGGGGTGGCGGGCCCCCGCCGGGCGATGCGGTCCACATCGGGGCGGGCCAGGAAGGCGGCCACCGCCGATCCGGCGTCGCGGCGCAGCACGCAGGGGCCGCCCATGGCATCGGCCAGCTCATGGCGCAAGCGGGCCAGCACCAGGGGCGGTGGCGCGGGCAGTCCTTCGGGTGCGGCGGGCGGAGCCTCCCACGCCCCTTGGTCCCTGAGGAAATCCTCGGCCCGGTTCACCAGCTCGATCATGGTGTCGTAGGACTCCCGGGCACTGTCGCCGACGCTGAAGATGCCATGGTGCATGAGGACCATGCCCCGGGTGGCGGGTCCGGCCCGGCGGCCATACTCGGCGGCGCACAGTCGGGCGAGGTCGAAACCCGGCATGACATAGGGGATGACCACCACCTCGTCGCCATAGATGTCCCGGATATGCGCCTCACCGTCGGGGGTGTTGGTGATGCTCACCACGGCGTCCGCGTGGGTGTGGTCCACATAGCGGTGGGGCAGCACGGCATGGAGGATGGCCTCCACCGAGGGTGTGGGGGCATCGCCCCGCAGGCACAGGCGCTTGAGCTCCGCCATCATCTGCACATCGGAGAGCCGTTCCAGGGTCGCCAGCCGCGCCGTGCCCGCGAGGTCCAGGGGCGCGAAGCCGGCGGCCTCGATGCCGCCCAGGTCCCAGCCGCTGCCCTTGACGTAGAGTACCTCCCGGGACTCGCCGTAGAGATCGGGCTCCGTCACCTTGACCGAGGTATTGCCGCCACCATGGAGCACCAGATCCGCCTCCCGGCCCAACAGCCTGGAGCTGTAGACGCGTTGCCCGAGGGGGCCTTCAAAGGCCGCCGCCGCCTCGTCGTCCCAGTGATTTTTCATGGTAGCCCTTGGTTGTGTGATTGGGTTCGCAGGCGTCCCGACAGCGCTGCGGGGTTTCGTGAAATGGATGGCAACGCCCTCTCCAGCCATGGTGGATGATGTCGACATCCCTATGGCCGACACCGCCATTATCAACCAAGCCACGGATACGAGAAATGTCCCGCCCCGCCCCATCACTCTTCGAACCCACCGGCCGCCTCTCCCGGGAGGCGGACCTCCTGCGCCATGAGGTCAGCGACCTGCGTCACTTCATGGGCAACCTGCGGGATATGGCGGACCTCGTGGACACCCCCGAAGCCTCCGGCGACCTGTCCAGCCTGATGGAGACGATGTTGTGGAAGATCCTCGATGCCATCGATGCCGAGGAGGGCGTTCTCATGCTGCTGGACCACACCAGGGACGAACTGGTGCACATCGCCGGCGTCGGTGCCATGGCGGAGCACCACCACCGCGGCGAGCGCACTCCCCGGGGCCATGGCCTGGCCGGCTGGGTGGTGGCGAGCCGCGGCCCCATGATGACGGAGGACCGGCTGGCGGCCGATGCCCGCGGGGACAGGGAGACCGCGTGGCACGGCCCCACCGCGGTGGCGGCCCCCCTGGTGGCCGGAGACCGGGTGATGGGGGTGGTGGAAGTCCTCCACCGCCGTCGGGCGCCCTTCTCGCCGGAGCGCCTGGACATGCTGGTCCTGGCCTGCCGCTTCGCCGGTGAGCTCCTGGGCTCCCTGGAGGCCCGTCAGACGCCCCCCGCCGAGGCCTACTGAGTCGGCGCCCCGGGCAGCGCCGCCACGGCCCGCAACACCCCCGGGGCGCACTGTACCAGCACGGTGTCCCCGGTCGCCCGCCAGGGCGCCCCCAGGGTTCCCCTATCCCGGAAGGACACGGCGCGGGACAGCCCCAGGCCGGGACAACCCCTCACCCGGAAGGGCCGGCGCCAGTCGGCGCACCCCGTCATGAATACAAAGGCCCGCCGCGCACTGCCGGCCACATCCACGGCGAAATCCCCATCCGCCGGCCATGACTGGCGACTGGCCGCCGCCGGGTCCTGGCCCTGGCCGGGGAAGGCGCCGCGGGGGTGGGCCGTAAGCAGACGCAACAGCGCCACCACCCCCAGGCCGGCCAGGTGACGATCGAGGGCCCTGCCGTCGGCGCCCATGGGCAAGGGCCGGCACTGCCGCGCCACCACGGCTCCGGCATCCAGTTCCGGCACCACCCGATGGAGGCTCACATGCAACTGCTCCACGCCGTCCCGCAACTGCCAGAACAGGGGCGCCGGGCCACGGTACCGGGGCAGGGGCGAGGGATGGATGTTGAGGGTGCCCCAGGCCGGGACGTTCGCCACGGTCATGGGCAGGAGGCGGGGGAAACAGGCCATGACGCCGAGCAGCGGCCCCAGGGCGGCGATTCGCTCTACGGCGGGCCCGGGCTCCAGGGCGGACAGATGGATGAGGGGGATGCCCCGGCTGCGGGCAAGCTCCGCCGTGGACCCGGCGGCGAAGTCGGGCTGGACGTAGAAGGCCCGCGCCGGTCCCGGGAGCACCAGGGCCCGGGGGGTGAGGCCGTTGCGCATCAGACCGTCGAGGACCGCCGCGGAGAAGCGTCCGTTGGTGGCGAACAACACCAGGGGCGGGAAGGGACCCGCCACGGCGTCACTCGGGAGGGTCGTCACAGGGCGCGCCGCCGGCGAAGCGGCCCGCCCGGGCCAGCGCGTCCGAGAAACCGAAGTCCCGCATGTCCGTCACCCGCTGGGGATAGAGCACGCCGTCCAGATGGTCGCACTCATGCTGTACCACCCGGGCGTGAAAGCCCCTGGCCTCGACCTCCATGGGACGGCCCCGCTGGTCGAAGCCCCGGTACCTGACGGCCAGATGGCGCGGCACCAGACCACGCATGCCGGGTACGCTGAGACAACCTTCCCAGTCGGTTTCCATGGCATCGTCCAGGGGCTCGATCTCGGGATTGATGAGGATGGTGGGGGGCACCGGGGGCGCCTCGGGATAGCGGGGATTGGTGTCGTAGCCGAACACCACCACCCGCAGAGGCACGCCGATCTGGGGGGCCGCCAGGCCGGCGCCGTTCTGGGCCGCCATGGTGTCGTGCATGTCCACCAGCAGGGCCCCCAACTCGGCGGAGGCGAAGTCCGTCACCGGCCGCGCCACTTCCGCCAGTCGCGGATCGCCCATCTTCAAAACCTCGCGTACCGCCATCGTCGTCCGACTCCTCAGTCTATGCTGATTATTGGCCTTCCCTGGCCAAAATCAGCGCGGAAGGCGAAAACGCGGTTTACGCCTTCCTGCATTTTCAATGGCTTATACCATCGAAAATGGCGGGCCTTCCTGGCCCGCATAGTCCATGCTGATTATTGGACAGCCCTCGCCAGAATCAGCGCCAACCAGTTCAGGGTCTCTTGCGGGCCAGGGTCAGACCATCGCCGATGGGCACCAGGCTGATGTCCACCCGCGGGTCGTCCCGCACCATCTCATTGAAGGCACGGATGGCAACGGTGTCGCCGTCATCCCGCGCCGGATCGATCACCGAGCCGTCCCACAGCACGTTGTCCACCATGATGAGACCTCCGGGACGCAACAGCCCGAGCAGGCGTTCATAGTAGTCGGCGTACTCCTCCTTGTCGGCGTCCACGAAGGCGAGGTCGAAGGTGCCGGCCTCGCCCGCCGCCAGCAGGCCGTCGAGGGTCTCCAGGGCGGGACCGATGCGCAGGTCGATACGCCCCGCCAGCCCCGCCTCGGTCCAGTAGCGCCGCGCCATAGCCGTCCACTCGGTGCTGAGATCGCAGGCCACCAGCCGGCCATGGGCCGGCAGGGCGCCGGCCAGGCACAGGGCGCTGTAACCCGTGTACACCCCCAACTCGATGGCCCGGGAGGCCCCCATGAGGGTGGCCAGCAGGGCCATGAACTGGCCCTGCTCCGGGGCGATCTGCATATTGGACTCGGGCAGGTCCGCCGTCTCCTCCCGCAGCCGCCGCAGCAGGGCCGGCTCCCGCAGGGACATGTCGGTGACGTAGGCGTAGAGGGCCTCGTCGAGTTGGATGGTGCGGTTGGTCATCTCTCCTCCATCGCCGGCCCGGCGGGGCCGTAATCCCCCGGCCGCTTCTGGTAAAATGCCGGGGTCATCGCCATTACCCTGAGACCATGCTGATCAAGATCCTCATCAACGAACGCCAGTTCGACGTCGACGTCACCCCGGACGTCATCTCCATGGGACGCCCCATGTTCGCCAAGATGGACAAGGACATGGACGGCGGCTGGCGTATGGGGCCGCAGTTCGTCGAGCACCCCGATCGCGTGACCCGCGCCCAGATCGTCGCCGATCGCCTGCTCACCGCCCTGGAGACCGGGGACGACGACATGGTCAAGGCCATGTCCGCCTATATCGCCGACCGCCTGCCCGAGGTACGAACCATCCACGTCGACACCGGCGGCGAGCCCCTCAACACCTCCCTGCAGGACGCCAGCGGGGCCGAGATCCGGGCCTGAAACAGCCGTCCCCGGCGCCTGCGGGAAGGCGATTCACCACCCCCATCGCCCCCCGGATGGCGCCGGCCCCGTCACAGGGCCTGGATGTTGAGTCCCAGCTGCGGGGCCACCCGCTCCAGGGTGGCGCGGTCGCTGACCACGGCGGTGTGGGCCGCCTCCGGCCGCAGCCAGGTCTCCCCCACCCGCTGCAGATCCTCCAGGTTCACCTCGAGCAGGCGTGAGCGCAGGCGCCGGCGCTGCCCGGCGTCGCGACCATGGAGCTCACCATAGAAGGCCTTGACCGCCTCGCCGGCCGGCGACTCGGGGCGGTCGACGGCGCCGATGACACCGAGGATGGCCTCCTCCACCTGACGCGGCTCGTGGCGGGCCGACAGCAACCAGTCCACCGAGCGCTCGAAATCGGCCAGCGTACCCTCCACCCGTGGATCGCGATAAGAGAAAAAGCGGAAGGCCCCGGCATCGGAGTCATAGCTGCCCCCGGAGCCATAGGCCCCGCCCTGCTCGCGGATGGCGCGATGCAGGAAGCCATTGGTGAGGAAACGTCCCAGCACCATGAGGGCGGCGGCGTCGGCATGGTCCACCGCCACCGTGGGATAGGCCCGGGCGCAGAAGTTCACCTGGGTGTTCACCGCCCAGCCCTCCTTCACCACGCCCGCGGGCCGGGGCGGCACCAAAGGACTGAAGGTCCCGCTCTCCATCGGGCCCCGCCATACCCCGCTCACCGTTTCCAAAACCTCATCGCGGACGCCATCCTCGGCCACCACCAGCAGGCGACGGGGACCTTTGAGCAGGGTATCCCGGATCCCCTCCAGCTGCTCGGACAGGTCCTTGATGCCGTCGGGTTCCCTGAGGGCCGTATCCAGGCGCTTGAGGGTGCGGATGCCTTCGAGGCCGTTCCAACGGTGGGCCATGGTGGCAGAGGGGGAAAGGCCCGCCGCGGCGGCGGCCATGGCCAGGGCGTGGCCGTGGTCGGTGATGCCCATCTCCCGCTGCAACCGCAGCTGGGAGACCAGCTCCCGCAGCCGCGCCAGCTCGTCGAAGCGGGGCCGCTCGTAGACCTTCTGCAGCATCTCCACCATGGGGGCGGTGTTGCGCACCAGGGCCTTGGAACTCAGGGTGTAGAAGCCGCGGGTGCGGGACACGTCGTCCACCGCGCCCCGCATGGAGAAACCGGCGTTCACCCCCCCCGTGACGGCGGCTTGGCGGCGCTGGGTCTCCAGATAATCCTGGTTCCCCGCTCCCACCTCGGTGACGCAGTCGCAGAACACCGGCAGGAGGTCCTCCTGGGCCTTGGAGAGCTCGGGGAGCTCCACCACCACGTGGGTGTATACCAGGCCGTTGGTGCCCTGACCGAACCAGGTGGCGGTGAGGTCTCCGACTCGCGCCTCGCTGCCCTCGGCCACCACGAGGTCCGGCGCCACGTCCTCGAGCCCCACCTTGGGCAGCATGGAGGGATCGTCCTCGGTCATCTGGCGGGCCTCCAGGGCGCCGGCCCGCGCGATCACCGCCTGACGGGCCGGCTCGTCCAGGGCCTCCTTCATCACCGCCAGCCGGGCCTTTTCCCGTGCCTGCTGATGGCGGGCCAGCTCCGTATCCGGCGCCATCACCACCCGCACCCGGTGGGGGTTGTCGAGGAGCAGGCGGCGGGTGAGACCGGGGATGAAGTCCGTGTCCTTGATGTCCTCCCGCAGGGTGGCCAGGGCCCAGTCGAGGTCGAGTACCGCCGCCGCATCACCCCCGTGAATGGCGGCGCCGAGGGCGTTGATCATCAGGCGCAGGCCGTAGGGGAAGCGCCCGCCACTGATCTCCCGCTGGGAGAGTTCCAGCTGGTGAAGCACCGACTCCACCATGTCCTGTTCCACCCCTTCGGCGGCCACCTTTTCCAGCACCCCGAGGATCAGCTCCTCCACGGCGTCGGCGGACTCCGGATTGGAGCCCTCGAGACCGCACATGAAGGCGCCCTCCATGGTGGAATCGCTGAAGCCACAGAGCTCCGAAGGCGCCGCCCCCAGGTCCGTGGTCTCCAGGGCCTGGCGCAGGGGCGAGGCGCTGTTGTCCAGCAGCACGCCCGACAACAGATGGGCCTCCAGGGTGGCCTTGAGATCGGTGGTCCTGTCCAGCAGCCAGCCCATGACGATGTGGGTACGGTCGCGGGTGTCGTCCTCGCCTTCGAGGGGATAGGCCGACTCCACGGCGACGGGGGCGGTGTAGCGCCGCTCCGCCGGCACCCGGAGATCGATGTCGAGGCGGTCGAACTCCTTGAGGGCCCGCTTCTCGAAGCGCTCCTGGTGCCAGGAGGCGGGGAGATTGCCATAGGTCAGGAAGATGGCATTGGACGGGTGATAATGGCGGCGATGGAAGGCCAGCAGGTCCTCGTAGGTGAGGTCCGGTATCTGCTCGGGCTCGCCGCCGCTGTTGTAATGATAGGTGTTGGTGGGGAACAGATTTTCCTGCAGCAACTGCCACAACCGGCTCACGGCGGAGCTCATGGCCCCCTTCATCTCGTTGTACACCACCCCCTTGAACACCAGTTCGGAGTCGGCGTTGTCGGCCTCGGCGAACTCCACGCGATGGCCCTCCTGGGCGAAATCCAGCTCGTGGAGGTTGGGGAAGAAGGCGGCGTCCAGGTAGACCTGGAGCAGGTTATCGAAATCCTTCTCGTTCTGGCTGGCGAAGGGGTAGGCCGTCCAGTCACTGCTGGTGAAGGCGTTCATGAAGGTGGACAGGGAACGCCGGGTCATCATGAAGAAGGGGTCCCGCACCGGATAGTGCCGGCTGCCGCAAAGGGCCGTGTGCTCGAGGATATGGGCCACTCCGGTGGAATCCTGGGGCACCGTGAGGAACGCCACCATGAAGGCATTGTTGGTGTCTTCCGAGGCCAGGTGAAGATGGCGTGCACCGGTCCGCGGGTGCCGATATTCCTCGAAGGTCACATTCAGCGAGGGGATGTCACGGCTACTCAGTTTCTCGAAGGTGGAATCATTCATAATGCGGGCCCGCGTCGAATCTTCATGATGAGTGTCTGGAACTGAAAGAAGGCCTGGTTTAATCCGTCCAGGATTAAATCAGCGGCTCCTCGGCCCCTTATACCAGTTCCGGTAAAGGAGATTTACCCGTTCATAGTGGGTTTCATGGGCAGGCAGGGCAATGATGAGTCCGCTCGTCCCGGACGGGATACAGCGGCCGGTCCCCGGCCCACACGCCCGGGGCCGCGGTCATCGGCCCTTCCTTAGCACTGTGTTGCCCCTATAATCCGCCCATGGAAATCCCAGGCTACAAGATCGAGCGTCAGATCGGTAAGGGCGGCATGGCCACGGTTTATCTGGCCACCCAGCAGTCCCTCGGCCGCCACGTGGTGCTCAAGGTGATGGAGGCCCGCTTCGACGACGGCGCGGAGTTCGCCAAGCGTTTCCTCAACGAGGGCCACCTGCTGGCGGCGGTGAACCACCCCAATGTCATCACCATCTACGACATCGGTATCACCGAGGACTTTCCATACATCTCCATGGAATACCTCGGCGGCCAGGACCTCACGGGCCGCCTGGCCGCACCCATGGCACCGGCCGCGGCCCTGGATACCGTCTACCAGATCGCGGGCGCCCTCGCGGTGGCCCACGCCAAGGGCATCGTCCACCGGGACGTCAAGCCCGCCAATATCCTGTTCCGCGACGACGGCACGCCGGTGCTGACGGACTTCGGCATCGCCAAGCACTTCGGGGATACGGAGCTCACCTCCACCGGCACCATCCTCGGCAGTCCCTATTACATGAGTCCGGAGCAGGTGGAAGGCAAGACGGTGCTGGACGGCCGTTCCGACATCTACAGCCTGGGGGTGATCCTCTACGAAATGCTCATGGGCCAGCGACCCTTCGAGGGCGAATCGGCCATCAACATCGTGCTCCAGCACCTCCAAACCCCCGCCCCGCCCCTGTCCCGGGAGCTGCGGCCCTACCAGCCGCTGATCAACCTCATGCTGGCCAAGAATCGGGACGAACGCTTCCCCGATGCCGAGCGCCTGCGCCAGTACATCCGTGATCTGCGCCCGGCCCCCGGGGCCTACGCCCACCCCGAGGAGGGCCGCCCCGCGGGCACCGGGGAGGAGCGGCGCAACGGCTCTCCACGCCGCTACAGGGGCGGCCACGTCACCCAGCAACTGGAGCTCGTGAGGCGCCGGCGCCGGGTGACGTGGTCCGTTCTCGGCGTGGTGGTACTGGCCATCTCCGGCGTGCTGAGCTGGTACTTCATTTCCGAGCTCGAACGCTACGAGAACATCTCCATCGCGCCCATCGACAGGCCGGTGCGACCCGCCCCGGCCGCGGAGGGACTCAGCGCCGACGACGGCCGCCTCGCTCACCTGCGCTCCCAGGTCACCACCGCCCTGGCCTGGCTGGCCCGCCGCAGCCTCGCCGACAACCGCCTGACCTCCCCGCCGGAGGACAACGCGCTCTATTATTTCAACCGCCTGCTGGAAGTGGAACCGGGCAACCCCGAGGCCCTGCAGGGCATCGCCCGGGTGGCGGGGGCCTACGCCGACATGGCGGATCAGGCGGTCCAGCAGAAGGACTATAAGATGGCCGAGCAATACGTCGACCTCGGCCTTCAGGTGGACCCCGACAACAAGCGCCTACAGGTCCTCCGTTCGAATATCCAGTTGCGCGAACGGTCCCTGTTCGAGAGTTTCTTCGGTCTGCTCGGCGAGTGAGGACGGCGGTCCGGCCGTGGGTCACCGGAGGATAACGGCGGACGCCGCGGGGTTTCTCCGGCAGCGGGTGAAATCCGCCAGGCCGTCATGCTAATGTCATAATCCATTCACTTTCTTGACACGGCAAAGACATACCCTCCCAGCAGATCCAAACCAGCCCTTAGGAGACCCGCCCGATGTCGACCGAACAAATGGAAAAGTCCGGCGCTCCCCGCCCCCGGCTGCAAGTCAAGCTGGCCCACAGCCATGAAGAGGTCCTGGCGACCCAACGGCTGCGCTACCGGGTATTCGCCGAAGAGATGGGGGCGGAGGTCCATACCGCCGCCCCGCAGGTGGAGGCCGATCACTTCGACCCCCACTGCCAGCACCTGCTGGTGCTGGATGCCGCATCGGGCAAGGTGGTGAGCAGCACCCGCATATTGACCCGGCCGATGGTGGCACGCACGGGCGGCTTCTATTCCGAGAACGAATTCGATATCGATTCCATCCTGCGCATGCCCGGCAACTTCATGGAAATGGGCCGTACCTGCGTCGACCCCGACTTCCGCAGCGGGGCGGCCATCGGCATGCTGTGGGCCGGTCTGGCCCAGTTCATCGAGTTGAACCAGATCGACTACCTCATCGGCTGCGCCAGCATCCCCATGCACGACGGTGGTGTGCTGGCCCACGGCATCATGGGGGAGTTGCGGGAGCATCACATGGCCCCGGATCACCTGCGGGTGACGCCCAAGCGGCCGCTGCCGGGCGTCTCCGACGCTCTTCCCGCGGGCCCCGCCCCCGCCATGCCGCCGCTGCTCAAGGCCTATCTGCGGGTGGGCGCCTGGGCTTGCGGCGATGCCTGCTGGGACCCTGACTTCCAGGTGGCGGACGTGTTCGTCATGTTGGACGTGGATAATCTGCAACAACGCTACGTCCGCCATTTTCTCCGCGGCCAGGGCGGCCAGCGCCCCAGCTATGCCCTGGCTTCGTAGGCTCCTGCGACTACCCCTCCTCGTCCTCCATCTGGTCCTCGGCGCCATCCTCACGGCGTTGCTGTTTCGCGGCACGCCGGCGTGGCGCTCCGCCCGCGACCGCCGCATCGTGCGCTGGTGGCTGAGCGTCATCCCCGCCATTCTCGGCATCCGCATATCGGTCCACGGCCGGCCCGGTCCGGGACCGGTGCTGCTCACGGCCCCCCACCTCTCGTGGCTGGATATCCCCGTCCTCGGCGGCGTCGGCGAATGCGTATTCCTGTCGAAGGAGGAGGTCCGTCACTGGCCCCTCATCGGCTGGCTGGCCGCCCGCAGCGGCACGCTGTTCATCGGCCGCGGGCGGCGCGAGTCCATGGAGGAGGCGGTGAAGAACCTGTCCGGCGTCCTGGACCAGGGCGGTCAGGTGCTGGTGTTTCCGGAGGGCACCACCACCAGCGGCACCCTGCGGCGCTTCAAGGGCCGGTTGCTCCAGGCGGCCATCGATAGCGGCACCCCCGTCCAGCCCGTCATGCTGCGCTACCCCCACACGGACGGCACCCACCCCCTGGTCCCCTTCGTCGGCGACGCCGCGCTGGTGGAACACATCTGGGCCCTCAGCGCGGCCTCCGGAGTGGAGGCCGAGGTGGTATACCTCCAACCCATAACCACCGCCAACCGTACCCCCGGCGAGCTGGCGCGGGCGGCGGAATATGCCGTGCGCCTCGCCCTGGGTCAGGAGCGGGCGGCCTGACCCGCGGCGCGATCAGCCCCGGGGCGCGGCCGGCGCGGTCCGGGAATGGGCCACCGCATCCATCGGGCTGGTGATGGAGAAGCCCTGCCTCAAGGTCCGTCACCCTCACCGTTGGTGGAGCGCAAGGCCCCGTCCTCGTCCGCCGCGGCCTTGAGCTTCGCCTTGTAGAAACGTTCCAGCAGATCATCCGCCAAGGCCCTGATGACCTCCGGTTGCTGGGCGGCCGCCAGGTCATCGGCGGCCTGCTCCCCTTGTGCCTCCTGCACCTGTTCCTGCTGCTCCTCGAGGCGTCTGGCCGCCTTGCGCCGGGCCTCGGCCTCCTGGCGGTCGCGCTCCGCCGTCAGGGCCTGCTCCCGGAGGTCCCGCTGGCGTTGATCGTCGGCGCGCCAGCGCGTGTCATCCACCAGGCTGCCGTCCTCGTACACCTGCACCCGCGGACCACCCTCCGCGGAGCGATACCAGGCGGGCGGCGACCCCGACAGGTAGGGGGTACCGGTGTCGGGGTCCACCCATTGATACATCCGGCCCGCCACCACCTCGGTGGCCAACAATAGCGCAACCAATACCGACCAACGCATAGCGCGTATCCTCCCAAGGCCTGGGGACAGACCATCATTTGTGCCCCCGAGGGGCGACAGCGTATTCCTTACCATTGTAGGCGCCGGGGACGGGATTGGGGAAACCGCGGGCCATTCGAGGGCCTGGGAACCGTCACCGGTCTGCGCCCCCTTCGCCATCCCCGGTGACCGGCAGGATGGCGGCGCGCCTCCCCGGTACCGGCCCGGCATTGCGCGTCGGACCGGGCAGGTTTAACTTCGCGACGTTATGACAGACCAAAACCGCACATCCTCGGCCACCTTCGTCTTCATGATCCTCGCCGTGGCGGTGGTGCTCCTCGTCTGGAACGGCGTATCGCGCTACCACGAAAACCTCTCGCTGCATCATCGCCTGGTGGAACGGGTCACCAACGCGGCGGCCAGCGAGGTTTCCCAGGAGGTCCGCGAGCTCAAACGCCGGGTGGCCCTGTTCAGCGAGATCGAGAGCGATCTGCTGTCCCGGGTGGTATTGGATCCCCTCGACGATATCAGCTACCAGACCCTGGTCAGTCTGGTGAACCAGCATTTCACCGGTCAGCTGGGCTTCGCCGTGACCGGCCCCGAGGGCGAGTTGATGGCCACCAGCCATTCCGGCCTCGATGAGCCCCGGCTCCGCGAGGACGTCGCCGCCTTCGCCCGGGGCGCCCACACCTACCGACCCTACCTCTATCCTCTGGATGGCGGATATCACTTCGTCGTCATGACCCGCTGGGCCACCCTCGGCGGTGCCCGCGGGGCCTTCCTGGTGAGTTTCCGCCCGGAGCGGGTAGCGGTGCTGCTGAAGAAATACGAGATCGAGAACCACCGGCTCCTGCTGATGCGCTCCACCGATCCCGGCCTCATCGAGATGACGGGCGTGGGCGCCCGGGAGGCCCAGGGGTCGCCCTCCCGCCTCGCTGCCGAGGCCCGGGAGCGCCTCATTACGTCGCGCGAGGTACCGGGCACGGGCTGGGTGGTGGTGGACCGACCCTCCGAGGCGGTCTACGACGAGATCAAGGGAGACATCGCCCGCAATACGGGGCTTTTCATCAGCGCCCTGGTGGCCATGACCGTGGTGCTGCTGCGTTATCTTCGCAAGTCCGAGGAGCGTCGCATGCGCACCGAATCCATGTTGCAGTCCACCCACCACGAGCTCGAACTGCGGGTGCGCGACCGCACCCGCCAGCTCACCGAGGTGAACCAGGAACTCCACGACGTGGTGGAACGCCAGAGGGTGGCCGAGCACACCCTGCGGGAGCGGGAAGCCACCCTGCGGGCGGTGCTGGAGTCCACCGTGGACGCCATCGTGGTGATCGACGAGTTCGGCTCCATCCGCTCCTTCAACCGCGCCGCGGAGGAGATGTTCGGCTACGCCGCGGATGAGGTCCAGGATATGAACGTGAACATGTTGATGCCATCGCCCTACCGCGAACAGCACGACCGTTACCTGTCCCGCTATCTGGATACCGGCAAGCGCCATATCATCGGCATCGGGCGCCGGGTGGAGGGGCGGCACAAGGACGGCTCCACCTTTCCCATCGATCTCGCGGTGAGTGAGGCCCGCATCGGCAAGCATCGGGTATACACGGGTATACTGCGCCGCCCCCTGGAGAGCGACGAAGAGGCGGCGGACGTGGCCTGAACGCCGACCGTCCCCCGGCGCCATCCGTGTTCCGCGGCCCGGCCTGTTAAACTTAAACAAACGCTGATTAGATCCGTCCAGGATTAAGGCATCCACGCCAGGCCCCGGAACACGCCCGGACCCGGCGGACGCTTCTCGATCGCTTACACGAATGGGTTGGCCCTCACCACGCGGCGCCGTCGTGTGCCGCGGGCGAGACCGGGGCAAGCCTTCCATGGCTTGTCCGTTCGCCGCGGGACAAGGCCCACCGGGCCTTGTCCCGGGCCCGGCTCGCCCATGGGCCCTACGGGAAGCACTGCATGTCAGGGCTTCCCCGGCACTCTGCCCGCAGCCGCTGCGGGCCCATCCATGAGGACAATAAATGAACACGGTCAAAAAGGTGGTCCTGGCCTACTCGGGCGGACTCGACACCTCCATCATCGTCAGGTGGCTGCAGGATACCTACGGCTGCGAGGTCGTCACCTTCACCGCGGACATCGGCCAGGGCGAAGAGGTGGAGCCGGCGCGGGAGAAGGCCCGGGCCGCGGGCATCCGGGAGATCTATATCGAAGACCTCAAGGAGGAGTTCGCCCGCGACTACGTCTTCCCCATGTTCCGCGCCAACACCCTGTACGAGGGTGAGTATCTGCTGGGCACCTCCATCGCCCGCCCCCTCATCGCCAGGCGGCTGGTGGAGATCGCCAACGAGACCGGCGCCGACGCCATCTCCCACGGCGCCACTGGCAAGGGCAATGACCAGGTGCGGTTCGAACTCGGGGCGTACGCCCTCAAGCCCGATGTGCGCATCATCGCGCCGTGGCGGGAGTGGGACCTCAACTCGCGGGAAAAGCTCATGGCCTATGCCGCCGACCACGGCATCGCGGTGGATTTCGCCAAGCAAGGCAAGAAGTCGCCCTACTCCATGGACGCCAACCTGCTGCATATCTCCTACGAGGGCGACATCCTCGAGGACCCCTGGGCGGAGCCCGAGGAAGACATGTGGCGCTGGACCACCGCCCCGGAGCAGGCCCCCGACACCCCCACCTACGTGACCCTGGCCTTCGAACGCGGCGACATCGTGGCCGTGGACGGCGAGGCCATGAGCCCCGCCGCGGTCATGACCCGTCTCAACACCGTGGCGGGCGCCAACGGCATCGGCCGCGACGACATCGTGGAGAACCGCTACGTGGGCATGAAGTCCCGGGGCTGCTACGAGACCCCGGCCGGCACCGTGATGCTGAAGGCCCATCGCGCCATGGAGTCCCTGACCCTGGACCGCGAGGTGACCCACCTCAAGGACGAACTCATGCCCCGCTACGCCAGGCTCATCTACAACGGCTACTGGTGGAGCCCGGAACGCCTGATGCTGCAGCAGATGATCGACGCCAGCCAGGAGCGGGTGAACGGCGAGGTCCGCCTCAAACTCTACAAGGGCGGGGTCGCCGTGGTGGGCCGCCGCTCGCCTGCCGACAGCCTGTTCGACGCCTCCATCGCCACCTTCGAGGACGATGCCGGCGCCTACGATCAGAAGGATGCCGAGGGCTTCATCAAGCTCAACGCCCTGCGCATGCGTATCGCCGCCAAGCGAGGCAGCCGGACCTCCTAAGGCCCCTCCCGGGACGACGCCCGCCGGCTGAACGGCAACCGACTAGTCGAACAAAGGCAGGCCGCTCGGCAGCGCGGGCGGTACGTCACCCCGCAGGTCGATGCTGCCCGGGTCCGTCAGGGCATGGAGGAAGGCCAGCAGGTCATCCACCTCGCCGGGGGCCAGGTGGACGGGTTCCAGGGTATTGGCGGCGGCGATATCCCAGCGCCGCGTCGGGTCGCTTTGCACCACGAAATCCACGAGGTCCAGGTCATCGCGGCTCGGCATCACCGCCTGGCCGGCATCGTAACCCTCCAGGGCGGCCACCGGGTCGAGATGGTGCTCCACCACCGCCCGCAGGGTGTCATAGGCGCCGTCATGGCCCCACGGCCCGGTGAGGGCGACGTTGCGCAGGGGTGGGGTGCGGAACCTGAAACGGTCCTCGATATCGCCGGTCACCAGCTCCCTGCCGAAGTCGTCATGGCCATCCGCACCGTTGCCCTTGCCCGGGCCGATCTGGGGCATGGCGATGGCGTGGAACTCCATGTCGGTCTGAAACTTGCCGGCATGGCAGGTACTACAGCGTGCCTTGCCATAGAAGAGCTTCATGCCCGCCACCGCCTGCCGGCTCATGGCCTCCCTGTCACCCCGCAGGTAGCTGTCGAAGGGGCTGTTGTCGGCGCGCCAGGCGCCGGCCTCGAAGGCGGCGATGGCGTTGGCGGCGTGGACGAAGGTGATATCGCCCGGCTGCCGGATGTCGTCGTATACCGCCATGAACAGGGTCACGTAGGCGGGTATGGCCTGCAGGCGGTAGGCGAGCTGATCCCACACCCCGTCGGGGCCGGCCAGGTTGTTCACCGCGGCGGCGTTGGCGATGCTGTTTTCGCCCAGTTGACCGGCCATCTCGGTGGTGGAGGTGACGGGAAACATGGCCTGTACCGCCAGGGCGTTTTCCAGCCCCGGCGGCAGGTCGTCCCCCGCCGGGGAGAGGAAACCGCCGGGCTGATCCGCATCGACGGCCACGCGGCCGTCATGGAACAGGCGGGTGATGCTGCGGGCCCCCAGGTTGAACACCGGCGGGGCGTTTCTCGGCACCCGCTCCGGAATGGCGTCGACGCCCTGGCCGGTGTCACGGGTGATCCCGAGGCCGTTGCCGCCCTCGCCCACGGGCAGGGACAGGCCGTCTCCCGTATCCGCGAGGGAATGATGACAGGTGGCACAGGAGATATTGCGGTTGCCGCTCAGTTCCTTGTCGAAGAACAGGAACCTGCCCAACTCCACCTTGGCCGC
>JAABTG010000097.1 GCA_011389995.1 Thiotrichales bacterium | reverse complement strand
GCTGTTGCCGTCCCAATTGGAGTTGATGGACCATTCGAAGCTCCACTCGGCGGTGGGGGAAGACTGGGTGGGGGCCACGCCGGCGTTGAAGCTGTAGGTGCCGTCGCCGTTGCTGTTGAAGGTGTTTTCGGGCTGGTTCGAGTCGTTGAAGCGCAGCTTGCCGCGCAGCCCCAGCTCGACGTCGTTGGCCCGATCCGTGGTGAAGCCGCCGTTGGCATTGCCGCTGCCGAAGATGACGTCCGGGGTTACATTGGCGTCGAAGAGGAGGGCCATGCTGGCCTGGCTGGCCGTCAACAGGGCGGCGGCGATGGCGGTGCGGGTGAATACTTTGTGCATGAGAGGCTCCCTTGGGATTTTCCGTCTTGGTTCGTTCGAGCGGGTGGTGAATGGCGGCCTGTTCGCGTCCGATGGGCGCGGATACTGCCTTGTCCCGGGGATATGCAAGACCCGGGCCGTTTGTTGTGTTTTTAACAGAATCAGGCGGTTACATGATGGATGGTGAAATGTGACGGGGATCACGGAAAGGGAGGTGTAAAACATCTCGACACCACGGGCACTCCGGACGCCGGTGGCATGGGGCTAACCCATTGTTTTTAATCGATTGTCGGTCGTTCAGGGGAGGTGGCGGGTGTAAAGTTTCCCGATTGTGCCCTCCCGCCGCCCCTTGTCTGCGCCCCTCGCGCCGGGTGCCGCCCGGGGGCACGACCGCTCCGCGACCCCGCGGGGAGAGGCTATTCCTGCGGCGCGTCCCGTTCCCCGGGGCGCGGGGTCAGGGAGGGCAGTTCCAGGTGCAGGGCGGCCTTGGCCAGGAGGTGGGCGCTCACCGGGGCGGTGATGAACAGGAACAGGGTCACCAGCACCTCGTGGAGGCTCGGTTCCCCCTGGAGGCGGCTGAAGTAGGCGGCCGAGGCGATGAGGATGCAGCCCACCCCCAGGGTGGTGGCCTTGGTGGGGCCGTGGAGGCGGGTGTAGAAGTCCCGCAGGCGGGCGAGGCCCAGGGAGCCGATGAAGGTGAAGACGCCGCCGGCGACGATGAGAAAGGCGAGGAGGTATTCCAGCATGACGGCTACTCGATGATGTCCCCGCGCAGCAGGAACTTGCACAGGGCCACGGTGCCCACGAAGCCCATGAGGGCGATGAGCAGGGCGGCCTCGAAATAGATGTTGCTGCCGAGGTGGATACCCAGGAGCACCAGCAGGGCGATGGTGTTCACGTAGAGGGTGTCCAGGGCGAGGATGCGGTCCGGCGCGCTGGGGCCCCGCAGCAGGCGGTAGAGGGTGAAGGCCACGGCCAGGCCCACCAGGGTGAAGGCGATGACGAGGGCGATGTCGATCATGGCTCGAAGATCTCCTTGAGGGGTCTCTCGTAGCGCACCTTGATGTGGTGGGCCAGGGCCTCGGGGTCGTCGGCGCTGAGGGCGTGGACCAGCAGCTGGCGGCGGTCCGGGGAGAGCTCCGCGGACACCGTCCCCGGCGTCAGGGTGATGGTGTTGGCGAGCAGGCTGATGGCGAGGTCGGAGGTGACATCCAGGGGCAGCGCCACGAAGACGGGATTCAATCGCCTGGGGCGGCCGAGGATGAGGCGGGCCACCACCAGATTGGCCACCAGGATGTCGTAGAGCACCACGACCACGAAGCGTACCAGCACCAGGGGCCGGTGGATGGGGGTCTCCTGGGGCCAGAAACGCAGGGTGAACAGGGGAATGGCCCAGCCCAGCACCAGGCCCAGCACCAGATGCCCGAGGCTGAAATGGTTCACCAGCAGGATCCAGATGAGGGCCAGCACGGGGGTCAGCAGGGGATGGGGGAGCAGGCGGCGGATCATGGCCCGCTCCTCGATGCCGGTCCCAATACCGCCTCCATATAGAGCTCCGGGTTCATCAGTTGCAGGGCCATGCCGTGGGTGTGTTCGTGGGCCGCGCCGGCCCATGCCACCAGGGCCCCGCACAGCAGCAGCAGGGCCACCGCCGGCGCCAGTTCCCGGCCCAGCCGTCCCATGGCGCCCCGGCCCTGGTCCTCCCCCGGGGGCGCGGCCACCAGCTCCGCGCGGTAGAACAGCACGCTGCCGCTGCGTGCCAGGGCGATGACCGCCAGCAGGCTGGTGCCCAGCAGCACCGCCATCACCCAGGGCAGGGCCGGGTGGCCGAGGGCCGCCTGGAGGATGAGGAATTTGCCCACGAAGCCCGACAGGGGGGGCAGGCCGGCGATGAGCACGGCGGCCACCAGGAACAGCGCCCCCAGCAGTCGCGGGTCGCTCATGGCCCCCCCGGGCACCAGGTGATCCGCCAGGGCGCCGCGGCGGCTGGCGATGCTGTCGGCCAGCAGGAACAGGGCCGCGGCGGCGAAGGTGGAGTGGGGCAGGTAGTACAGCCCGGCGGCGATGCCCTCCACGGAGCCCAGCCCCACGGCCGTGAGCAGGAAACCCACCGATGCCACCACCAGATAGGCCACCTGGCGGCGCAGCAGGGTGCCCCCCGCCACTCCCAGCATGCCCACCACGGCGGTGGCCAGGGCCAGGGGCAGCAGCCAGGGGGCGAGGAGGTGGGCGCTGGCCCCGCCGGCGGCGCCGAAGATCAGGGTGTCCAGGCGCAGGATGCTGTAGGCCCCCACCTTGGTCATGATGGCGAACAGGGCCGCCACCGGGGCGCTGGTGTGGGCGTAGGCCCGGGGCAGCCACAGGTACACGGGCAGCAGTGCGGCCTTGAGGGCGAAGACGCCGAACAGCAGCAGGCCGGCGGCCTGTACCAGCCCCGCGTCGTCGGGGCCCACGCTGGCCATGCGGCGGGCCAGGTGGGCCATGTTGAGGGTGCCGAGCACCCCGTACAGGGTGCCCACGGCGAACAGGAACAGGGTGGAGCCCGCCAGGTTGAGCACCACGAAGTGCAGCCCGCCGCGGGTTCGCAACGGCCCGCCGCCGTGGAGCAGCAGGCCGTAGGAGGCCAGCAGCAGGATCTCGAAGAATACGAACAGGTTGAACAGGTCGCCGGTGAGGAAGGCGCCGTTGAGGCCGAACAGCTGAAGCTGGAACAGCACGTGAAAGTGGCGCCCCGAGCCATCGTCGCCACGGCTGGCGTAGAGCACGGCGGTCAGGGCCAGCACGGTGGTGATGACCACCATCCAGGCGGCCAGGGCGTCCGCCACCAGGATGATGCCGAAGGGTGCCGGCCAGTCGCCGAGGGCATAGGTCATGATGGTGCCGTCCCGGGTGGCCGCCAGCAGCATCACGGCGAGAGCGGCCTGGGCGGCCACCGCCCCCGCGCTCAGGGCCCGGCGCACCCCGAGGGGCAGGGGCCGCATCAGCAGCAGGCCGATGGCGGCGAGCAGGGGCAGCAGGACCGGGGCGACGACGAGGTGGTTCACGACTCGCCCCTGCCGTCGACGTGATCCGTGTCCAGCTCGGACCGCGCCTTGAGGGCGAGCACGATGACGAAGGCGGTCATGGCGAAGCTGATGACGATGGCCGTGAGCACCAGGGCCTGGGGCAACGGGTCCGCGTAGCCCGCGGCATCCGCCTGGATGACCGCCGGGCGGCCGATGGTGAGGCGCCCCATGGCGAACAGGAACAGGTTGACGCCGTAGGACAGCATGGTGAGCCCCAGCACCACGGGGAAGCTGCGCCGCCGCAGCACGAGGTAGACGCCACAGGCCGTGAGCACGCCGATGATGAGGGCCACCAGGAGTTCCATCAGCGGTAGTCCCCCGTGTCGGCGGGCGCCTGGTGGCTGGCGCTGTGCATGAGCCCCAGATGGATGAGGATGAGCAGGGTGGCGCCCACCACCACCAGGTAGACCCCCAGGTCAAAGACCATGGCCGAGGCCACCTCGAACTTGCCCACCAGGGGCCAGTACAGGTAGGTGTAGGTGGAGGTCAGGAAGGGGTGTCCGAACAGCCAGCTCGCCAGGCCCGTGAGGGTGGCCACCAGCAGCCCCATGGCCAGCACCGGATGCATGTTGGCGGGCAGGCGGGACTGGGTCCACGCCACGCCGTTGGCCAGGTATTGCATGATGAGGGCCACGGCGGTGACGAGGCCGGCGATGAAGCCGCCTCCCGGCTGATTGTGCCCGCGCAGGAAGATGAAGGCGGATACCAGCAGGGCGAGGGGCAGCAGCAGCCGGGTGAGGGAGGCCATGACGGGCGGGTGCATGTCCGGGCTCCAGGGCCGGCCCTCGTCGTCCCGGGTGGGACCCTTGAGATGGAGGCCCTCCAGCATGGCGAAGATGCCCAGGGCGGCGAGGGCCAGCACGGTGATCTCCCCCAGGGTGTCGTAGCCGCGGAAGTCCACCAGGATGACGTTGACCACGTTGGTGCCGCCGCCCCCGGGCACGCTGTTGGCCAGGAAGAAGTCGGCGATGGTGTCGTAGGGCCGGGTCAGCACCGCCCAGGCGAGGGCGGCCACGCCGCCGCCCGCCACCACGGACAGCACCACGTCCCGGGCGCGGTGGCCGGGATGGGAATCCGGCTGTTGTCGTCGGGGCAGGAAGTACAGGGCCAGCAACAGCAGCACGATGGTGACCACCTCCACGGACAGTTGGGTCAGGGCGAGGTCCGGGGCCGAGAACTTGACGAACACCAGGGACACCACCAGCCCCACCACGCCGATGAGGATGAGGGATACCAGGCGCTGGCGATGCATGATGACGGTGGCCAGGGCCGCCGCCGCCAGGCCGCCGGCGGCCAGCAGGCTGATGCCGTCCACCGGCAGCAGGTCGCGAGGGCCCGTCAGGGGGCTGTCGCTGGCGACGAAGCCGCTGATGCCGAGCACCGCGGCGAAGGCCACGAACAGCGCCACCAGGCGCTGCAGGGAACCGGTGTCGAGGGCCCGGGTGATGGCCCCGGCGGCCCCGAGGACGCCGCCGATGGTGCGGTCGAACAGGGGTTTCGCCTGCAGGCGGTGCTCGAAGCGGTCGTGGAGCTCGAACAGGGGCTGGCGGGCCACGTAGAGCAGCCCGCCGCCCACCAGGGCCACCACGCTCATGGCGAGGGCGATGTTGAAGCCGTGCCACAGGGCCAGGTCGAAGTCGGGCACGGGCTGGTTCAGCATGCCGGACGAGGCGAGGGTCAACAGCGGCTCGACGGTGAGGGCGGGCAGGATACCCACCAGCAGGCACAGGGCCACCAGCATCTCCACCGGCACCTTCATCCAGCGCGGCGGCTCGTGGGGCGACTTGGGGAGGTCCACGGGCTCGCCGTTGAAGAACACGTCGTGGATGAAGCGGAAGGAGTAGGCCACGGCGAACACCCCGGCCACCGTCACCGTCGCCGGCAACAGCCAGCCCAGGCGCAGGTGGGTGGACGCGCTCACCGCCTCGGCGAAGAACATCTCCTTGGAGAGGAAGCCGTTGAGCAGGGGTACGCCGGCCATGGCCGCGGCCGCCACCATGGCCAGCATGGCGGTGTGGGGCATGTATTTCCACAGGCCGTTGATGCGGCGCATGTCGCGGCTGCCGGTTTCGTGGTCGATGATGCCGGCGGCCATGAACAGGGAGGCCTTGAAGATGGCGTGGTTGATGATGTGGAACACCCCGGCCACCGCCGCCAGGGGGGTGCCGATGCCGAACAACAGGGTGATGAGCCCCAGGTGGCTGATGGTGGAATAGGCCAGCAGGCCCTTCAGGTCATGCTTGAAGAGGGCGAACACGGCGCCCACCAGCAGGGTGGCGAGGCCCGCGCCGCCCACCAGGGCCGACCACTCGGGGGTGCCCGAGAGGGCGGGAAAGAGGCGCGCCAGCAGGAACACCCCGGCCTTGACCATGGTGGCGGAGTGCAGATAGGCCGACACCGGGGTGGGGGCGGACATGGCGTTGGGCAGCCAGAAATGAAACGGGAACTGGGCCGACTTGGTGAAGGCGCCCAGCAGGATCAGCACCAGGGTGGGCAGGTACAGGGGATGGGCGCGGATGACATCGCCGGATTGCAGGATCACCGACAACTCGTAGCTGCCCACGATGTGGCCCAGCAGTACGAAGCCGCCCAACATGGCCAGCCCGCCGGCCCCGGTGACGGCCAGGGCCATGCGCGCGCCCTGGCGGGCATCGGCGCGCTCCTGCCAGTAGCTGATGAGCAGGAAGGAGGTGAGGCTGGTGAGCTCCCAGAACACCAGCAGCTGGATGATGTTCTCCGACAGCACGATGCCGAGCATGGCCCCCATGAACAGCAACAGGTAGGCGTAGAAGCGGCCCATGCAGTCCCTGGCCGCCAGGTAGTAACGGGCGTACAGGATCACCAGCAGGCCGATGCCCAGGATCAGCAGGGCGAACAGCAGCCCCAGGCCGTCGAGCCTGAAGGACAGATTGAGACCGGCCCGGGGCATCCAGTCCCATTGGTGGATCAGGGTCTCGCCCTCGAACACCGCCGGCATGAGGGTGATGAGCTGGAGCACCGCGACGATGGTCACCAGCCCTGCGGCCCACGCCGACTGGATGCGCCCGAAGCGCGCCACCCAGGCGGCGAGGGGGGCGCCCACGAAGACGGTCAGAATCAAGAGGAGCACGTCGGTGATTATCTCCTGGAGGGGCCGGGAGCCCCGGGGGTGCTGTCGGGGCGGTTATCTTGCCCTGCTTGGGGGAGGATGGCCAGCCATCGGCAGCGGCCCGGAAGCACGGTGTTTACCCACGCTGTTCAGGCCGCCTCACGGCGCTTGTCCGCTGCGGGGCGGGGGGAGGTCTCGACGAGGATGGGCTCGGCGGCCTCCCCCGAGGCCGCGATATGGCCGATGACCGTGGCCTCGGGGTAGCCGAGGTCACGCAGCTCGGCGATACAGGCATCGGCCTGGTCGCCGGGCACTCCCGCCAGCAGGCCACCCGCCGTCTGGGGGTCGAACAGCAGGGGGAACAGGGGATGGCGCGCCGTCGCCTCCAGGTCCCGGACCGCCCGCCGCAGACGCAGGTTCTGGGGCTGCAGGGAGGACAGGATACCGGCCGCCACCGTCTCGGCGGCACCGTCCAGCAGGGGCACGGCCGTGAGTTGCACCCGCGCATCCACGCCGGAGGCGCGGGTCATCTCCACCAGGTGCCCGAGCAGGCCGAAGCCGGTGACGTCGGTGCAGGCGGTAGCGCCGTGGCGCCGCAGGCAGTCGGCGGCCCCATGGTTGGTGAGGAGCATGGCGTCGATGGCGCCGTGGATCCAGCGTCCCTTGGCCTGCTGGCGCATGTCGGCGGCGAACAGGGTGCCGGTGCCGATGGGTTTGGTGAGCACCAGGGCATCCCCCGCCCGCAGGCCGCCCTTGCGCCACATCACCTCGGGGTCGGCGAGGCCGTTCACCGTGAGGCCGAAGGCCAGCTCGGCGCCCTCGCTGGAATGTCCCCCGGCGAGCACCGCGCCGCAGGAGTCCAGCACCTTGAGGGCCCCCTGCATCATGTCGTGGAGGGTCTGCTCGACGATGCGTTCCCGGCCGTAGGGGACGGTGGCGATGGCCAGGGCCGACTGGGGATCGGCGCCCATGGCGAAGAGGTCCCCGAGGGCATGGTTGGCGGCGATCTGGCCGAACAGGTAGGGGTCGTCGATGAAGGCCCGGAAGTAGTCGACGCTCTGCACCATCACCTTGCCCGGCGGCACCTCCAGCACCGCGGCGTCGTCGGGGCTGTCCAGGCCCACGATGACGTCGCCGCGGCTGCCGGCGGCGAGGCGCTGCATGACCCGGGTGAGCACGGTGCTGCCCACCTTGGCGCCGCAGCCGCCGCAGCGCATGGCGATGGTGGAGAGCTCGCGGATGGCCTCCTGATCGGCGATGCCGTGGGCCAGCTCGGGCCCGCCCTCGTCCTCGTCCATGGTCGGCAGGTCATTGAAGCGGGCCATGAAGCGGCGATCGATCCAGTCCTTGACCCGCCACAGCCAGGCCCCCTCCAGGGACCAGCCGCCGCGGGAGGCCACGGCGTAGCGGTCACCGGTGCTGATGAGGCCGAGAAAGTGGCGCTGGGGCCGGTAGCGGCGCAGGGAGCGGCCGGTGGCGGCGCGGCGCAGGTTGTCCGCCAGCACCGGGCCCTGGCGCACCGCGAACACCCCGGACTTGGGCCGCGGGTCCGGCAGGGCGGCCACGTCCCCCACGGCGAACACCCCGGGATGGGACACGGACTGGAGCTGATGGTCCACGCGGATGAAGCCCTCGCCGTCCACCGCGAGCCCGGCCTCCCCCGGCCACGGGGCGGCGGCCGCGGTGGTGACCCACAGCACGTCGTCCGCCGCCACCGCCGGCCGTCCCTCGGCCCGTACCTGGCCGGGGGTGACCTCGGTCACCCGGTGGTCGGTGTGGACCTCGACGCCGCGCTCCTTCAATACCCGCTGGAAGCGGGAGCGCACTCCGGCGTTGTGGGAGGGCAGGATGGCGGGGCCCTGGGTCAGCAGGCTGAAGTGCAGGCGCTGGGGCCGGTCGCCGCGCTCCGCCAGCAGGTGGCGCAGGCGGTACTGGACGGCCAGGGCCAGTTCCACGCCGCCGGCGCCGCCGCCCACCAGCACGATGCGGTAGTCGCCATGGCTCGCCAGCACGCGCTCCACCATGGCCTGCCAGCGGGTGAGGAAGCTGTCGATGGGCTTGACGGGGGTGGCGTACTCCGCCGCCCCGGGGACGTCCGCGACCCGCGGCCGGGAACCGGTGTTGATGGACAGCAGGTCGTAGGGCACCGGCGGGCGGTTGGCCACCCCCACCGTGCGCTGTTCGAGGTCCAGGCCCTCCACCTCGCCATGGAACAGGCGCGCCCCGGCGAACTGGGCCAGGGGCCGCAGATCGATGTGGCAGTCGTCATAGCCGTAGTGACCGGCCATGTAGCCCGGCAGCATGCCTGAATAGGGGGTATGGACGTCCCGGGCCACCAGGGTGATGCGCAGGCCGGGCACCGGCTTCATGCCGAAGCGCCGCAGCACGGCGACATGGGAATGGCCGCCGCCCACCAGCACCAGGTCCTTCACCACGGGGGAATTGTCTTGCTTCATGGGGGCTGTCCGTCCTTTGTCATCTGCCGGGTTGGGGCGCGCGCCGATGCGCGCGACGGGGGCTTACAGGGCGCAGGTGCGGAAACCCGCGAACACGTCGTTGCGGTCGGGGCCGTAGTAGTTGCGCCAGGTGTTGCGGATGAGCCGCGCCCGGGTGGCCCAGCCCCCGCCCCGCAGCACCCGGGTAGTACCGAACAGGGGCTGGGAGTAGTCCTGGTACATGTCGGGTTCGAAGCCGGGGTAGGGCTCGAACACCGTGTCCGTCCACTCCCAGACGTTGCCCACCATCTGGCGGCATCCGAAGGCGCTGTCCCCCGCCGCCAGGGCCCCCACGTCGATGGTGCCGAGGGCGTGCCCGTCGAGGTTGGCGCGAGCGGCGTCCGGGGGGGCATCGCCCCACGGATAGCGGCGCTTGACGGGGTCCAGGGTGGTGCCGTCGGCGGACGGCCGGGCGGCCGCGGCCACCTCCCATTCGAGTTCCGTAGGCAGGCGCCTTCCCGCCCAGCGGCAATAGGCGCGGGCCTCGTACCAGCTCACGTGGATCACCGCGGCATCCGGCGCCAGGGGCCGCCAGGCCTGGAAGTGCCGTTGCTCCCAGCCGGCGAGGCCGCGGCGCCAGTAGCGCGGGTGGTGCAGGCCGGCGGCGCTGCGCCAGGCCCAGCCGTCGTCGTCCCAGTAGTCGGCGCTCTCGTAACCACCGGCATCCACGAAGGCGGCGTACTCGCCGTTGCTCACGGCGGCCCGGGCGATGCGAAAGGGCGCCACCTTGCGGGGGTGGGCCCATTTCTCGTTGTCAAAACAAAAGCCGTCCTCGGGCCGTGCGCCGAGATGGAATTCCCCGCCGGGGATGGCGGCGTCACCGGCCAGAGGCCCGGCCCGCCAGTCAAGGTCGGCGGCTGCGGCGATGGCCGGCGGCGGGTATTCCAGGGTCTGGCGAGTGTAGGTGAAGGCCTCGGTATGCATGTCCTCGTGGAACACCGCGTAGCGGGCCAGGTAGTCGCGGCGCGGGTCCGGGCCCGCTGCCAGGTGGCCCTCGACCCGCTCCAGCACGCCCGCCATATAGGCCAGGGTGTCGGCCATGTCCGGCAGGGGCAGGTCCCAGCGGTCGTCATGGGCGATGGTGATGGAGTCGTAGAGGGCATCCACGTCCGGGCGCCCCGGTTTCTCGCCATAGTGCTGGCGCAACACCCAGTATTCGTAGAAGAAGGCGGCGTGGGCCACCTCCCAGCGCAGGGGGTTGACGGTGGGCAGGCGCGGACCCATGAGCTGGTGCCCGTCCAGGCCGGCGATGAGGGTGAGGGTGCGCCGGCGGGCATCCCGCATCTGTTCGGCGAGGGCCTGCTCGGCGGATGGGACGGCGGTCTGGTTCATGGATTAAGGGTCATAGCTTTAAGACGCTCATGGGGTTGCCGGCCCGGAGTTGTGCCGTCGGCTGGCAGGACCGACACTGTGAAACCACGGCAGGCAAAACGGCAAGCGCATGCAAAGGACAAAGGACAAAGGACAAAGAATACCGGATGAACATTCGCCTTATAACCCCGGCACCACCAAGGTCTAGGGCGGGCAATCGTGCCACCGCCGCGCGCTGGGCCGCCATCCTGCGGCGACTGGGCCACCGCGTGACGGTGTCCGTGGATTACGGCGGCGAGGCCGCCGACATGATGGTGGCCCTCCATGCCTGGCGCAGCGCCGCCGCCATCGAGGCGTTCGCCGGCCGCTATCCGGAGCGGCCCCTGGTGGTCTCCCTCACGGGCACCGATGCCTACCGCTTCATCCACAGCCATCCCCGGGAGACCCTGCGCTCCATCGAATTGGCCCACCGTCTGGTGGGGCTCCACGACCTCATCGCCGACACCGTGCCCCCGGAGCACCGTGCCAAGGTGCGCGTGATTCACCAGTCGGCACGGCCACTGGCCGGCCGGGACCCCGCCAGACGCCATTTCCGGGTGGTGGTGGCGGGGCACCTGCGGGAGGAGAAGGACCCCCTGCGCCCGGCCCTGGCGGCACGGCGCCTGCCGGATTCCAGCCGTATCCGCGTGGACCACTACGGCAAGGCCCACACCCCGGAGTGGGCCGCGGCCGCGCGGGCCGAGATGGCCGACAACCCCCGCTACCGCTGGCACGGTGAGATCCCCCATCACCGGCTGCGCCAGGTGTTCAGGCGCGCCCACCTGATGGTGCTGCCGTCGCGCATGGAAGGGGGCGCCAACGTCATCTCCGAGGCGGTGGTGGCGGGCCTGCCGGTGGTGGCATCCCAAATCGCCGGCTCGGTGGGGCTGTTGGGGACGGACTATCCCGGTTACTACCCGGTGGAGGATACCGATGCCCTGGCCAACGCCTTGCTGCGGGCGGCAACGGAGCCGGCCTTCTACCGCGATCTGGAGGGGCACTGCGCCGCCCGCCGCGGCCTCTTCACCCCGGCGGCCGAGGGGGCGGGGTGGGCAAGGCTGTTGGCGGAGCTGGCGGCGTAGCCCATCCCGCGGGTCAGGGCCCCGCCCACCATTGCTCCCAGGCCAGGTGGCCGGCCAGGGCCACCACCACCACCAGGAACACGGGACGGATGAAGGGGGCGCCATAACGGATGGCGCTGTGGGCACCGATCCAGGCCCCCGCCAGGAGGGCCCCCGCCATCATCAGGCCCACCGCCCAATCCACCATGCCGAACCAGGCGAAGGCCGCCAGGGAGACCACGTTGCTGATGAAGTTCATGGCCCGGGCCACCCCGGAGGCCTGCACCAGGTCGAGACCCCCCAGGCCCATCAGGGCGCTGACCCAGAAGGCCCCGGTGCCCGGTCCCACCAGGCCGTCGTAGAAGCCGAGGCCTGCCCCCAGCAGCGGGCTGCGCGGTCCCTCGCGTGGGGGAGGTGCCGGGGCGATTCGCGGTGGCGGGCGCCGCAGCATGACGTAAAGCCCGGCCAGGACGATGAAGGGCGGCACCAGGGCCCGCAGCAGGGCGGCGTCGAGGGTGCTCACCAGGGTCGTGCCCGCCGCGGCGCCGGCGGCGGTGAGGATGGCGGTCCGGGGCCAGTGGCGCGGCTTGATCAGGCCCCGTCGCAGGAAGGCGAGGCTGGCGCCCAGGGTGCCGAAGGAGCCCGCCAGCTTGTTGGTGCCCAGGGCCATGTGGGGAGGCAGGCCCGCCGCCAGGAGCGCGGGCAGCACGATGAGCCCGCCGCCACCGGCGATGGCGTCCACCAGGCCGCCGGCGAAGGCGGCCCCCAGGAGCAGCAGCAGGGTGACGGGGTCGCCGGAGAGGAGGTCCAAGGGGCGGGGCCGGGGGGGGCTAGGCGGTTATGCTTGGGGAATAGGGAATAGGGAATAGGGAATAGGGAATAGCGGCGCGACGCGGGGGTTACCAGCGGAACAGGACCCAGCCGGGGATCTGGAAGCCGGGGTCGAGCTCGTGGCGGCGGGTCTCCAGGTTGCCGTCGCCGTCGGCGTCCATCAGGTAGTAGGTGGGACCGACGTCGGGCGTTACCTTGATCATGTAGAGCCGGCCGTTGACGCGGTATTCCTCCACGGTCTGGGTCTCGCGCCGGATGATGGTGACGTCCGGCTCCAGGGGCTCTCCGCTTTGCACCTTGGGCGGCGGCGGCGGGGCCTCGGGGAACTGTTCGGGCGGTTCCTCCTGGGCGCCGGCCGTCACGACCGCCAGGGAGCCGGCGAGCAGGACGAGGGACAGGGCGAGGCGTTTGATGGGCATAGGCTTGTGGTGGGGTTATCTGTGGATGGGTCGGGGCATGGCCGGGGCCGTGGGATGCGGGGCGTGAGGTCGTCAGAGTTGCAGCAGGATCTCCTGCTCCTCCACGGAGGGTTCGAAGCCCCGGGTCTCGTAATGATCGAAGATAGCATCCACCACTTGGGCCGGTTTGTCCACGATCTGGAACAGCTCCAGGTCCTCCGGGCTGATGGTGGCCTGGCCCACCAGGCTGTGGCGGAACCACTCCACCAGACCCTGCCAGAACGGCTCCCCCACCAGGATGATGGGGATGCGCGGGGTCTTGCCGGTCTGCACCAGGGTGAGGATCTCCGCCAGCTCGTCCAGGGTGCCGAAGCCCCCCGGCAGCACCACGTAGGCCGAGGCATACTTCACGAACATCACCTTGCGGGAAAAGAAATGGCGGAAGCTCAGGGAGACGTCCTGGTAGGGGTTGGCCGTCTGCTCATGGGGCAGGCTGATGTTGAGGCCGATGCTGGGGGAGCGTCCGGCGTGGGCCCCCTTGTTGGCCGCCTCCATGATGCCCGGCCCGCCGCCACTCACCACGGCGAAGCCGGCGTCGGAGAGCTGGCGGGCGATGTTCTCGGCCAGTTCGTAGTAGCCGTCGGCGTCGCCGGGGCCGATACGGGCGGAGCCGAATATACTCACCGACGGTCGCAGTTCCGATAACTGCTCGAAGCCTTCCACGAACTCGGCCATGATCTGGAACACCTTCCAGGAATCACGTCCGGCGGGCCGCACCGCGCTGGGGGGACCGGCGAAGGCCGAGGCGATGTCTCTGGGTTTGTGGTTCATATGCGGACCTCTTGGGAAAATGCCGTTTAAATCCCGTCCCGGACTGGAACAGCCATGCCGGGCCGGGCACACGCCCGGGCCCACCCATTGCAATGCCCCGCGGGCTTGATGCGACGGTCCATTCATGGAACCCAGGGACAGGGCTGAGTGTCATTGCTTGCGCGGCGACACAGAGCACACCGGGTTCATCCAAGGTAACATTGAGCCATGACGGATTCCGCAAATACCCTCTATCTGGTGGATGGCTCCTCCTACCTTTACAGGGCCTTCCATGCCATGCCGCCCCTGACCAACTCCAGCGGCGCCCCCACGGGGGCCGTATACGGCGTGGTGAATATGTTGAAACGCCTTTGCAACGATTACGACCCCATGCACGTGGCGGTGGTGTTCGATGCCCCCGGCAAGACCTTCCGGGACGAGCTGTTCGCGGAGTATAAGGCCCAGCGTCCTCCCATGCCGGACGAGCTCAGGTCCCAGGTGGAGCCCCTCCACGAACTGGTGCGGGCCCTGGGGCTGCCCCTGGTGATGGAACCCGGGGTGGAGGCGGATGATGTCATCGGCACCCTGGCGCACCAGGCGCGGGACGCGGGCATGGACGTGGTGGTGTCCACGGGCGACAAGGACCTCGCCCAGCTGGTGGACGGGCATATCCGGCTGGTGAACACCATGGACAACACGGTCCTCGAGCCGGCCGGGGTGGTGGCCAAATTCGGCGTCGGCCCCGAGCGCATCGTGGATTTCCTGGCCCTGGTGGGGGATACCTCCGACAACATCCCCGGCATCCCCAAGGTGGGGCCGAAGACCGCCGCCAAGTGGCTCAACGAGTACGGCAGCCTGGATGGTGTGATAGCCCACGCCGATGACATCAAGGGCAAGGTGGGGGAGTCCCTGCGGGAGCATATGGATCGCCTCACCCTGGGCCGCCAGCTGGCCACCATCAAGTGCGACGTGGTCATGGAACGCGGGCCGCGGGACCTCGAGTGCCGGCCCCCCGATATGGCGGCCCTGCGGGAGCTCTACGGACGCCTGGAATTCAAGAACTGGCTCGCCGAAGTGCTCGCCAGGGGGGATGACGTCCCGGCCACGCCCGAGTCCCCGGCCGGCGGCCCCGACAGCCGTTACGAGACGGTGCTGGACGCCGCGGCCTTCGAGGGCTGGCTGACCCGGCTGGCGGCGGCCGAGCTGTTCGCCTTCGACACCGAGACCACCAGCCTCGAGTACATGGCGGCCGAGCTGGTGGGGGTGTCCTTCGCGGTGGAGCCCGGGGAGGCCGCCTACGTGCCGGTGGCCCATGCCTACCCCGGGGCGCCGGGGCAGCTCTCCCGGGATACCGTGCTGGCGGCCCTCAAGCCGCTGCTGGAGGACCCGGCCCGGCCCAAGGTGGGCCAGAACCTGAAGTACGACATGAGCGTGCTGGCCCGCTACGGCGTGGGCTTGGCGGGTATACGCTTCGACACCATGCTCGAGTCCTACGTGCTGGACAGTACCGCCAGCCGCCACGATATGGACTCCCTGGCCCTCAAGTACCTGGGCCACGGCACCATCCATTTCGAGCATGTGGCGGGCAAGGGGGCCAAACAGCTCACCTTCGACCAGGTCCCCCTGGAACAGGCCGCCCCCTACGCCGCCGAGGATGCGGACGTCACCCTGCGCCTGCACCAGACCCTGTGGCCCCGCCTCGCCGCCGAGGAGGGCCCGCGCACGGTGTTCGACACCATCGAGATGCCCCTGGTGCCGGTGCTGTCGCGCATGGAGCGCCGGGGGGTGCGGGTGGACCGCGAGGTCCTCGCCAGCCACAGCAAGGAGCTGGCGCAGCGCATCCTCGAGCTGGAGGCCAAGGCCCACCAGCTGGCGGGCCGCCCCTTCAACCTGGGCTCGCCCAAGCAGCTCCAGCAGATCCTCTACGATGAGATGGCTCTGCCGGTGGTGTCCAAGACCCCCAAGGGTCAGCCCTCCACCGCCGAGTCGGTGCTGCAGGAGCTGGCGGTGGACTTCGAGTTGCCCGCCACCATCCTGGAATACCGCGGCGTGGCGAAGCTGAAGTCCACCTACACGGATACCCTGCCGCAGCGCATCGACCCGCACAGCGGGCGGGTCCACACCAGCTATCACCAGGCGGTTGCCGCCACCGGGCGGCTCTCCTCATCGGAGCCCAACCTCCAGAACATCCCCATCCGCAGCGCCGAGGGGCGGCGCATCCGCCAGGCCTTCGTGGCGGAGCCCGGATTTCGCATGGTGGCGGCGGACTACTCCCAGATCGAGCTGCGGATCATGGCCCACCTGTCGGGGGACCAGGGTCTCCTGGCCGCCTTCGAACGGGGTGAGGACATCCACAGCGCCACCGCCGCCGAGGTCTTCGGCACCACCGTGACGGCCGAACAGCGGCGCCGCGCCAAGGCCATCAACTTCGGCCTCATCTACGGCATGTCGGCCTTCGGCCTGGCCCGCCAGCTCGGTATCGAGCGCCCCGAGGCTCAGGCCTACGTGGACCTCTACTTCGCCCGCTATCCGGGGGTCAAGGCCTTCATGGACGACACCCGTGTCCAGGCCCACGAGCAGGGCTACGTGGAGACGGTGTTCGGCCGCCGGCTCTACCTGCCGGAGATCAACAGCCGCAACGGCCAGCGCCGCCAGTACGCCGAACGCACCGCCATCAATGCCCCCATGCAGGGCACCGCGGCGGACATCATCAAGCTCGCCATGATCGGCCTGGACGAGTGGCTCACGGGCCGGGAGGAGGACATCCGCATGATCATGCAGGTGCACGATGAGCTGGTGTTCGAGATTCGCGAGGCCCTGGTGGAGGAGATGGTGCCCGAGATCCGCACCCGCATGGAGCAGGCCGCCCGCCTGCGGGTGCCCCTCATCGTGGAGGCCGGGGTGGGGGCCAACTGGGACGAGGCCCATTAACACAGCGTGCCGCAGGCACCACCTGTTCCCCCTCTCCCTATGGGAGAGGGATGGGGAGAGGGGACGCTCCGCACCGGCTTCCAGCCTTTCAATCCCTTACATGATGGATGGG
>JAABTG010000096.1 GCA_011389995.1 Thiotrichales bacterium | reverse complement strand
GACGGCCCCATCGTCATGCATGACCACTACCTCATCGAGCAGATGGCGAACTTCAACCGCGAGCGCATTCCCGAGCGCCAGCCCCACGCCAAGGGCAGCGGGGCCTTCGGGCGCTTCGAGGTGACGCAGGACCTGAGCAAGTACACCAAAGCGGCGGTGTTCCAGCCCGGCACCAAGACGGACGTGCTGCTGCGCTTCTCCACCGTCGCCGGCGAACGCGGCAGCCCCGATACCTGGCGCGACCCCCGGGGCTTCTCGGTGAAGTTCTACACCAGCGAGGGCAACTTCGACATGGTGGCCAACAACACGCCGGTGTTCTTCGTGCGGGACCCCATGAAGTTCCAGCATTTCATCCGCTCCCAGAAGCGTCGTGCCGACATCAACCTGCGGGACCATGACATGCAGTGGGACTTCTGGACCCTGTCGCCGGAGTCGGCCCACCAGGTGACCTGGCTCATGGGCGATCGCGGCATCCCCAAGAGCTGGCGCCATATGAACGGCTACAGCAGCCATACTTATATGTGGGTGAACGCCGAGGGCAGGAAGTTCTGGGTCAAGTACCACTTCAAGACCGACCAGGGCATCGACTTCCTCACTCAGGAGGAGGCCGACCGCATCGCCGGCACCGACGCCGACTACCACACCCGTGACCTCTACGAGGCCATCAAGCGCGGCGAGTATCCGAGCTGGACCCTGAACATGCAGATCATGCCCTTCGAGGAGGCCCAGTCCTACCGCTTCAATCCCTTCGACCTCACCAAGGTGTGGCCCCATGGCGACTATCCCCTGGTGGAGTTGGGCCGGCTCACCCTGGACCGCAACCCCACCGACTTCCACACCGAGATCGAGCAGGCCGCCTTCGAGCCGAACAACATGGTGCCCGGCACCGGCGTCAGCCCCGACAAGATGCTGCTGGCCCGGGTGTTTTCCTACGCCGATGCCCACCGCGCACGTCTCGGCGTGAACTACAAGCAGATCCCGGTCAACAGCCCGGTGGTGCCGGTGCACAGCTACAGCAAGGAGGGCACCATGCGCATGAAGAACGTCACCGACCCCGTCTACGCTCCCAACTCCAAGGGCGGGCCGGCGGCCGACCCCGAGCGCTATCCCCAGGTGAACACCTGGCCGGCCAGCGGCGACATGGTGCGCAACGCCTACACCCTGCGCCGCGATGACGACGACTTCGGCCAGCCCGGCACCCTGGTGCGGGAGGTAATGGACGACGCCGCCCGCGAACGCCTGGTGTCCAACGTGGTGGATCATCTCAAGGACGGCGTCTCCGAGCCGGTGCTGGAACGCGCCTTCGAGTACTGGCGCAACATCGACCCGGACATCGGCGACCGCATCGCCGCGGGCGTCAAGGGCAACTGAGGGCCGCCCCGAGTGGCGTGCCGGGGATCCGCCCGGCTACGCCCTCGGCGGCAGACCCGCTTCGGGCGGACGATGGCCCACGGTGACGGGCGGCCGGCCCGGCGACACCCCATAGGCCGGCTGGCGGGCGCGCCTTTAGTTCGTCAGGAAGCCTTTTTGCCCCGGAAATGGCCCGAACAAGGCTCCCTTACGGGCCATTTTTCGAAACAAGGTTCTGATTTCCCACCCCTTTCCCTGGTCCGACCCCAACTGCGGTCCTTGCGCCGGTGGGTGCCCGCGGGCATCCTGCGACGGTCCAATGGTGGAGAGCGTCCATGAACGCGCCGGCAGCCCGCAACCCGTCCCTCACCGTCCAGATCCTGGTGGCCCTGGTGGCGGGCGCCGTGGTGGGCATGGTGTTGAACCCGTTCCAGGACCAGACCCTGGTCCAGACCTACCTGGTGGACGGGCTCCTCTACGTGGTCGGCGCCATTTTCGTGGCGGCCCTGAAGATGATCGTCGTGCCCCTGGTGTTCGTCTCCCTGGTGGGGGGCGTGACCTCCCTGGGCAACCTCACCGTCCTCGGGCGCATGGGCATCAAGGCCCTGGCGCTGTACCTGTTCACCACCGCGGTGGCAGTGACCATCGCCCTCACCCTCGCCACCGCCGTCAGCCCCGGGGAGGGCCTCGACGTGGGGGCGGCGGAGGTGGAGTTCACCGGCAAGGAGGCACCGCCCCTCACGGAGGTGTTCATCGACATGGTGCCCACCAACCCGGTCCAGGCCCTGGCCGAGGGCAACATGCTCCAGATCATCGTGTTCGCCATCCTCTTCGGGGTGGCCGTCATCATGACCGGAGAGCGGGGACGCCACGTGCTCAACCTGTTCGCCGACCTGGACGCCATCATCATGCGCATGGTGGAGATCATCATGCGCCTCGCCCCCTACGGGGTATTCGCCCTCATCGCCCGCACCTTCGCCCAGCAGGGGATGGACCTGATCCTGCCCCTGCTGGCCTATTTTCTGACCCTCACCGCGGCCCTGGCCATCCACGCCTTCGGCACCTATTCCCTGGTGCTCAAGACCTTCACCGGCCTGAGTCTGGCCCGCTTCTACGCCAAGATGCGCGACCCGGCGGCATTCGCCTTCTCCACCGCCAGTTCCGGGGCCACCATCCCCGTGACCCTGCGCACGGTGGAGGCCAAGATGGGGGTGGACAACTCGGTGGCCTCCTTCACCGTGCCCCTGGGGGCCACCATCAACATGGACGGCACCGCCATCATGCAGGGCGTGGCTACGGTATTCATCGCCCACGTCTACGGGGTGGACCTGGGGATGACCGACTATCTGATGGTGGTACTCACCGCGACCCTGGCCTCCATCGGCACCGCGGCGGTGCCGGGGGTAGGGTTGGTGATGCTCACCATGGTGCTCAACCAGGTGGGCCTGCCGGTGGAGGGCATCGCCCTCATCATCGGCGTGGACCGCCTGCTGGACATGATGCGCACCGCCTGCAACGTCACCGGCGACTGCACCGTGAGCTGCGTCATCGCCGCCAGCGAGAACGCCCTGGACCGGACGGTGTTCGACGACCCGGACGCGGGCTCGGTGCTGGGGGCCGACGGCCATGGCGAGACCCCTGACGCGACCCATCGGACGTGAACCCCGGGCCCGGTTCGCATCCTCGGAAACAGGTATTGGCCGGAACCTGAAAGGGGCGGAGTTCCCGCAGGATGGCCAGCGCCCGGCTGGATAGCGGCAAAGGGTGGTGGCGTTTTCGGGGTTCGATATAGCCGCGGGTGGCGAGGAAGGTGAGCTTCAAAGGCCTAGTCCTTGAGGTAGCGCCTGAGGTCCAGGGCGTTCCTCAAGAGAAATTCCTCGGACGCAGTCTCGCGCCAGCCGTCGAAGATCTTCTCCTGTGACAGACTGTCGTCCACGACCTTCCCCTCGCCTTCATCATCATGATCAGCGGCTGGTCTGGATTTGGTCCGCCACGATGGATTCAGCCGGCCCGCTCTCCCATTTTCATCTTCGCCGCGCGGTTGCACCCTTCGGCCTTCTCAAGATCGAATTCAGACCACTCGGCCCGCCGTAGTGCGCCAGGGCACACGAATAGCAGGGGGCGAGGTTGCCCCTCGTATCCATGGACCGCAGCGGACAAAGAAAGACGCGACGAAAACGCCCGCATGCCCGTGGGTCCACGGTCGATATCGGAGTTTATCGGAGGAAACTATGGAGCCGGGTAACGGGTTCGAACCGTTGACCTACTGATTACAAATCAGTCGCTCTGCCAGCTGAGCTAACCCGGCGGGAAGGAAGTTGCGGCCCTGCCTTCAGGCCAATGGAATTCTAGGCCTCGTGGCACACCGGAGCAATCTCCGGGAGCCATGTCAGGGACAGGAACGGACCTGGGGAACGGTGTCCAGCAGGGCGGCGAGCTCATCCCGGGGGAGGCGGGCATCCGCGGCCAGGGTGATGCGCAGCCAGGTCTGGTCCACCTCCTCGTGCCGCACGTCCATGGCGGGCTCGAAGCCTTTGGACTCCAGTTCGTCCATGCGGGCCCGGGCGGAGCTCTCGCGGCTGTAGAGGCCGAGGGATACGGCGTTGACATTGGGGCCCCTCATGACGCGAATGAAGTCCGTGACGCCGGCGTCCCGCAGACGCTCGAGGGCCTCCCGGGCGGCGGTGATGTCGGCGAACGGGGGCAGATAGATCCAGTAGCGATTGGGCCGGCGATCCTGGCGCGTCTCCGTCGCCACCGTCATCCCTTTGTCTTCCAGCAGGGTCCGCAGGTCGTCGGTGTCGGCCTCTTCCGGCAGGGGCCCGAGCAGGACGCAGCGGGTCACGACGGATCCCGGTGCCGGCCCTTCGCCGGGCTCGTCATCCGCCGCGGCCGGGGTCCCGGGGGGCGTCGCTGCCGGCGCCGGGGAGGGTCGGTCGGGCGTCGTCTCATCCTCCCCGAGGGCACCCCCTTCCACCGTGGTCTCGGGCGGTGGCGGCGCCGGTTCTTCCTGTGCCGCCGCGGCCGTGGGGCTCGAGACGTCGCCGGCCGGGGTCTCTTCCACCAGGTGCAGGCGCTCCACGGCACCGCGGCTCGAGGCCACGACCGGCGCGGGCTCCACTGCCTTCAACTGGTAGAGGCTCCATCCCAGATAACCCAGGTTGGCGAGCAGCAAAAGCCACAGTACGGCGCGCACTTCAGTTCTCCCCGATGATCGCCAGGCCGCGCAGGACCAGCCGGGGCTCATGATGCCACTGCCCGGACAGACGGGCGAGCACCTGGGGGGCATCGCCGCCGGTGATGATGGCGGTCAGAGTGCCTTGGACCCCGCGGCGGGCATCGGCCTCCAGCCCGTCCAGGGCGGCCGCCAGCATGAGCAGGGTGCCGGTGCGCACGCCATCGGCCGTATCCCGGGCGAGGCCTGCCGCGGCCTCATCGCCGGCGTCGGCCGGGATGTCTCCCACGACGCCACCCAGGGCGCTGGTACCCGCGCCGAGGGCCCGGCGCAGCAAACCGAGGCCGGGCATGATGACCCCGCCCCGGTGGCCACCGTCGGCCCCCAGCCGATCCACCGTCACCGCCGTGCCGCAATCGGCCACCAGCACGTCACCGGGCCAGCCGGCATGGGCCGCCACCATGGCCGCCCAGCGGTCACTGCCCAGGGCCTCGGGCCGGAGATAGCCATTGCGCACGCCGCAGCCCGCGACCGGGGCGCGGATGAAGCGCGGCCGCAGGCCGAAGCGCCGCGCCACCACCTCATCCACCACCCGGGCCGTGTCGGCCCCCGCCACGTTGCTCACCACCACCGCCTGCGGTATCGGCAGGCCGGCCAGCACGGTATCCAGCACCGGAGTGAGGTCCCCGCCGCCGTGATGGGCACGGCCAACGGGGCCGAGGTCCCGCCCCTCCTGGAGGGCCCAGCCCACATGGGTATTACCCACGTCCAGCAGCACCCTCACCGCGCCACCCTCAGGCTCACCTCGCCGGCGTGGAAGCGCCTGATACCCTGGTCCGTGCGCAGCCGCAGGGCGCCGTCGCCGTCGGTGCCGAGGGCCGTGCCCTCCACAGTACCGTCGGCCAGGTGGACGGCGACCCGGCGCCCGCGGGCCACATCCAGGGCGTCCCAATCGGCCTGGCAGGCGGCCATGCCCTGGCGCTCGAAGCGGGCCACCCCGGCCAGGATCTCCTGAAGCAGGCGTGCGGCCACCCGGTTACGGTCCCAGGGCTGGCCCGTCGCCATACGCAGGCTGGTCCATGGCTGGTCGATGTCCGCCGCCATCATGTTCACGTTCACCCCCACGCCGATGACCACCTTGCAGGGGCCGGCGGCCTCGCCCACCAGTTCCAGCAGCATCCCCGCCAGCTTGCGCCCCCGCCAATGGACGTCGTTGGGCCACTTCAGGCCCACGTCGCCGACCCCCAGGGCCGCGACGGCCCGCGCCACCGCCACCGCCACCGCCAGGCTGCAGGCCGGCAGGGCATGGGCCATGTCCTCGAAGTACCACAGCACCGACAAGTACAGGTTCTGGCCGAAGGGGGATACCCAGACGCGGCCCCGCCGGCCCCGGCCGCCGCTCTGGTGCTCACTCACCACGGCGGCCGGGGCCGCGGCGTCCGCCGGGGCCCGGCCGATGAGCCAGCGGTTGGTGGAGTCCACGGTGGGAAGCACATCGAGCCCTCCCAGGGCCGGGCCGTCGTGGGGGGCCATGGCCGCCCGGATGCGCTCCTCCGACAGCAGTTCCAGAGGCTCCGCCAGCCGGTAGCCCTTGCCGGTGACGCCGTGGACCTCGAAGCCCAAGGCCTCGATGTCGCGCACCACACGCCACACCCCGCCCCGCCCCATGCCCAGGGCGGCGCCGAGGGCCTCGCCGGAATGAAAACGGCCGTCCGCCAGCAGGCCGAGGAGACGCAGGCCGGCCTCCACTTGACGGGGCCCGGGAAAGGGGAGAGCGTTCATGACGGCATGGAAACTAGTCCCTTTGTCATCCTCGGGCAAGGTATTACCGCCCCCCCGCCATGGGCTACATTAGGGCGACTCAAAATTCACGGGAGACTCATTCATGTCCAAGCATTTCGATATCATCGCCATCGGTGGCGGCAGCGGGGGCCTGTCGGTGGCCGAACGGGCGGCCCGCTATGGCGCCCGGGCGGCGGTGGTGGAGGCCAAGGAACTGGGCGGCACCTGCGTCAACGTCGGGTGCGTACCCAAGAAGGTGATGTGGAACGCCGCCAACCTGGGACAGGCCATGGGATTCGCCCGGGATTACGGTTACCAGGTGGAGCCGGGGGAGTTGGACTGGGGGCGTCTCAAGGTCAAGCGGGACAACCATATCGCCGGTATCAACGAGTGGTACGAGACCTACCTGGCCGATTCCAACATCGAGCACATCAACGGCCTCGCCCGCTTCGTGGATCGGCACACCATCGAGGTGGACGGCGAACGCTACACCGCCGACCACTTCGCCATCGCCCCCGGCGGGCGTCCCATGGTGCTCGATGTCCCCGGCGCCGACATCGGCATCACCTCTGACGACTTCTTCGAGCTGGAGGCCTGCCCGGGGCGCATCGCCATCGTCGGCGGTGGCTACATCGGCGTCGAGCTGGCGGGCATCTTCCATGCCGTCGGTTGCGAGGTGAATATCCTGCTGCGGGCCGATGAGGACTTCCTGCCCGGCTTCGACTCCACCCTGCGGGAGACCCTGATGGCCGAGATGGTGAAGAGCGGCATCAGCTTCCATGGCAACACCTCGGTGGCCACCATCGAACGCCAGGACGACGGCATGCTGCGCATCACCACCTCCCAGGGCCAGCACATCGATGGCTTCGAGCAGCTGCTGTGGGCGGTGGGCCGCCGGCCCAACACCGAAGATCTGAACCTGGAGGCCGCCGGAGTGAAGACCGACGAGCGCGGTTTCATTCCCACCGATGATTTCCAGAACACCAATGTAGATGGCATCTACGCCCTCGGCGACGCCACCGGGCGCACGCCCCTCACTCCGGTGGCCATCGCCGCCGGACGGCGCCTCGCCGACCGCCTGTTCGATGGCAGGACGGACCGCCACCTGGTCTACGAGAACATCCCTTCGGTGGTGTTCTCCCATCCGCCCATCGGCACCGTGGGCCTCACCGAGGAGGATGCCCGGCGCATTCACGGCGACGCCGTGAAGACCTACACCACCCACTTCACGCCCATGTTCTATGCCTTCACCCGCCATCGCGAGGCCACCGCCATGAAGCTGGTGACGGTGGGCGCCCGGGAAAAGATCGTGGGCTGCCACGTCATCGGCCTCGGTGCCGACGAGATGCTCCAGGGTTTCGCCGTGGCCATCCGCATGGGGGCCACCAAGCAGGACTTCGACGACACGGTGGCCATCCACCCCACCAGCGCCGAGGAACTGGTGACCATGAAGTAGGGA
>JAABTG010000095.1 GCA_011389995.1 Thiotrichales bacterium | reverse complement strand
CAGCCCCCGACCGCCACATCCACCATGACCTCGCGGCCCGGGTGTCGTAATCTTGCGGCGGTGAAAATCTGGCTGACCGATCGACTGGGCCGCCCGCGCGAAGTCTTCGCCTGGGCCCTCTATGACTGGGCCAATTCGGCCTTCGCCACGGTGGTGATCGCCGGATTCTTTCCCCTGTTCTTCAAGGCCTACTGGAGTGAGGGTGTGGACGCCACCGTGAGCACCTTCCGCCTGGGGGTGGCCAACTCGGTGGCCAGCCTGCTGGTGCTCCTGGTGGCGCCGGTGCTGGGGGCCATCGCCGACCGCGACGGCTACAAGAAGGCCTTCCTGCGCGCCTTCGCCCTGTTGGGCATCACCTGCACCGCCGCCCTGTACTTCGTGGGCCAGGGCCACTGGGAACTGGCGGTGGTGTGCTACGTGGGCGGCGGCATCGGCTTCGCCGCCGGCAATATCTTCTATGACGCCCTCATCTTCGACGTCAGCGACCGCGGGCGCCTCGACGTGATATCGGCCGTCGGCTTCTCCCTGGGTTACCTGGGGGGCGGCCTGCTGTTCGCCCTGTGCGTGGCCATGACCCTGTGGCCCGCCACCTTCGGCCTCGCCGACGAGACGGCGGCGGTGCAGCTCTCCTTTCTCCTCACCGCGGCCTGGTGGGCCCTCTTCACCCTGCCCCTGCTCGTCATGGTGCCCGAGTCGCGGGCCGCCCGGGACCCCCTCGCGGACCGCATCGGCTCCGGTGTCCGGCGGGTGATCAACACCCTGGGCAAGCTGCGCCATCACCGCGATGCCTTCCTGTTTCTGTTGGCCTACTGGCTCTACATCGACGCCGTGGACACCATCATCCGCATGGCGGTGGATTACGGCATGGCACTCGGCTTCGATACCGGGGACCTCATCGCCGCCCTCCTGCTCACCCAGTTCGTGGGCTTCCCCGCGGCCCTGGCCTTCGGCTGGCTGGGGTCCCGCATCGGTCCCCAGCGCGGCATCTTCATCGGTATCTTCGTGTACATGGGCATCACGGTGTGGGGCTATTACATGGATTCCACCTGGGAGTTCTACGGCATCGCCGTCGTCATCGGCCTGGTGCAGGGGGGCGTGCAGGCCCTCTCCCGCTCCCTGTTCGCCCGCCTCATCCCCGACGGCGAGGCGGCGGAGTTCTTCGGCTTCTACAACCTGGTGGGCAAGTTTGCGGCCATCATCGGCCCCGCCCTCATGGGCTGGGTGGCCCTGGCCACCGGCGACAACCGCACCTCCCTGCTGTCCCTGCTGGTACTGTTCGGCCTCGGCGCCCTGTTGCTGTCCCGGGTGCGCAATCCCGACGACCCTTGAGGGGCGGCCCGACCATGTCATGGCAAAGGACCGCCGCGGCCCCTGGAGGTGGCTTTGGGCGACGCCGGCCGGCCCGGGAATTGCGCCAGGTCAGCAAGGCTGATCTCAGGGGCCTATTCCCTGCCATCAAGTGGTTCCTAAATCCCTGCCGTCATGGCATGTTCACCTATGGCCTCGGCAAGCGGATGTCGCCTCGCCCCGCGGGCGCAGGTGCGGGCCGGCCGGGCCCGCCCGACAGTCAATGGAGTAACGATTGGTGAGTGGCAGTCCTGACCGCCGCACGGCGGCCCTGAACCTGGCGGGGGATCCCCTTCGGCCGGTCTACGAACGCCTGGCCCGGCGGCTGGTGACACTGCTGACGGGAGGCGGCCGGGCCGACGGCCCGCCCCGGCGGGTGGAGGTGGATGCGCCGGCGGTGGAGCCCCTGGCCTGGCTCGCGGCCCACCGCGGCGGGCCGCGCCTGTACTGGGCCGACCGGGACGGCCAGCGGGTGGTGGCCGGGGTGGGGATTGCCGAGCGCCTGGACCTCGATGGCGGCGCCACGCCCGCCCAACTGCTGGCGGCAGCCGCGGAGCGCCTGGAGGGGGCATCTGCGGATATCCGCTACTACGGCGGCTGCCGCTTCGATACCGGCGCCGCCTGCTCCGGGCGCTGGCAGGGCTTCGGCCGCGGCTGGCTGGTGCTGCCGCGTTTCGAGTGGGTGCGGGAGGGCGACCGCTTCGTCTTCGCCTGCCACGTCACGCCGGGCCGGGACCGGGTGCAGACCATCCTCGCCGAGCTCGGCGCCCTGGCCGGGGCGCCCGCCACATTACCGGCTCCGGCCCCGCACCGCTGGCGCGAGGACGTACCGACACGGGCGGCATGGCTCGCCCTGGTGGACCGCATCAGCGGCGAGACCGGGCAGCAGGCGGGGGGGCCCACCAAGGTGGTGCTGGCGAGGCGCACGTCGTTCGCCTTCGACGGCGATGTCGACGGCCTGGCCCTGCTTCAGGCCTATCTGCGACGTCCGGAACCGGGCTGCTACCACTTTCTGTTCGATCCCGGGGAAGGCACGACCTTCATGGGCGCGAGCCCCGAACGCCTGTTCCACCGCCGGGGCCGCCATATCAGCAGCGAGGCCCTCGCCGGCACCCGTCCCCGGGGCGCCACCCCCGGCGAGGATGCCCGCCTCAAAGAGGAGCTGCTGGCCTGCGCCAAGGAGGGCCGGGAGCATGCCTGCGTGGTCCGGCACATCGAGGACGGTCTGGCCGGTCTCACGGACCACCTGGAACGGGACCGCGACATCTCGGTGGTGGAACTGGCCCACGTCCAGCATCTCAGCGTGCGCGTGCGCGGGCGGCTCCGGCCCGGGGTCAGCGATGCCGCCCTGCTGGCCGCCCTGCACCCCACGCCGGCGGTGGCGGGAGACCCGCCGGCCGCCGCCCTGGCCCGCATCGGCGAGCTCGAACCCTTCGACCGCGGCTGGTACGCCGGGCCGGTGGGCTACGTGGGGGTGGACGACACCCAGTTCGCGGTGGCCATCCGCTCCGGGCTGGTGCGGGGCCATCACCTCGACCTCTACGTCGGTGCCGGCATCCTCCCCGGCTCCCGGTCCGCCGACGAATGGAACGAACTGGAGAGCAAGATGAGCGGCATGCAGTCGGCATGGCCCGGTGACTGAGGGGGCGTCGCCCCTGCCCACCGCCGGGCTGAACCGCCTGTGGGCCGAACTCATCATGGAGGAGCTGGCGCGCCTCGGGGTGCGGGACTTCTGCATCGCCCCGGGTTCGCGCTCCACGCCCCTCACCCTGGCGGCGGCCCGCCACCCCCGGCTGCGCACCACGGTGCATTTCGACGAGCGCGGCTGCGGCTTCCACGCCCTCGGCCTGGCCCGGGCCCGCGGCCGCCCCGCCGCGGTCATCTGCACCTCCGGCACGGCCGCGGCCAACCTCTATCCGGCGGTGGTGGAGGCCGCCATGGACAACGTGCCGCTGCTGCTGCTCACCGCCGACCGGCCCCCGGAGCTGCGGGATACCGGCGCCAACCAGACCATTCCCCAGGTGGGGCTGTTCGGCGCCTATGTCCGCTGGCATGCGGACCTGCCCCCCCCCACCATCGCGATGCCCGCCGCGGCCCTGCTCACCACCCTGGACCAGGCGGTGCATCGCAGCCGCGCCGCACCCGCCGGCCCGGTCCACCTGAACCTGCCGGTGCGGGAGCCCCTGAGCGACCCTGCGGGCCCGGCCGATGGCGGCGCCTGGTGGGCGCCCGTCGAGGAATGGCGGCGGGGGCAGGAGCCCTTCACCCGCTATGAACGCCCGGAGGGGGCGATGCATCTGCCCGCGGACCATGGGGTGGTAGCGGCCCTCCACGCCGCCCGCCGGGGCCTGCTGGTGGTGGGCCGCCTGGCGGACCGTGCCCAGTCCGCGGCGGTACACAACCTGGCCAACCGCCTGGGCTGGCCCACCCTGGCGGACATCGGCTCGGGCCTGCGCCTCGGCCATGCCGCTGCGCCCTTCGTGCCCCACTACGACCTGCTGTTGCGCACGGCCCCGCCGCCGCCGCCGGACACCGTGGTGCACCTGGGAGGCGAGGTGGTATCCAAGGCCCTGATGGGATACCTGGAGGCGGCCCGGCCACCCCGCTACATCCGCGTCAGCGCCGATCCCCGGCGCCACGATCCCACCCACCAGGTGAGCCACCGGGTGGACGCCGGGGTGGCGGCCTTCGCCGAAGCGGCGACGGCCCTGGACCTCGGCCCGGCCCCGGCACCCTGGGTGGCGGCCTTTTACGAGCCCCAGGCCCGCATCCACGGGGCCCTGGACGGCCTGATGGCGGACACCCCGGGGCTGGACGAGCCGGCGCTATGCCGCCTGGTGTCGCGCCTCGTACCCCCGGACGGGGCCCTCTTCCTCGGCTCCAGCATGCCGGTGCGGGACATGGACGGCTTCGCCGATGCGGGTGGCCCGGCGGTGCCCGTGGGGTGCAACCGCGGGGCCAGCGGCATCGACGGCACCGTGGCCAGCGCCTGCGGCTATGCCGCCGGCCTGGGGCGCCGCCTCACCCTGGTGTGCGGCGACCTGACCCTGCTCCACGACCTCAACGCCCTGGCCCTGGTGGCCCGCTCCCCGGTGCCCATCACCGTGGTGGTAATCAACAACGACGGTGGCGGCATCTTCTCCTTCCTGCCGGTGGCCGCGGAGGGCGAGCCCTTCGAGACCTTCTTCGCCACCCCCCACGGCCTCGCCTTCGAGGCGTTCGCCCGGGGCTTCGGTCTGGACTACCGACAGCCAGGATCCGTGGCGGAATTCACGGCGGCCTATGGCGACGCGGCCCACGGACCCCGCTCCACCCTCATTGAGGTACGCAGCGAGCGCCGGGCCAACCGCGAGCGCCACCGCCACATGGTCGCCGCCGTCGGCCGCGCCCTGGGCACCCCGCAGCCGGTAAAACCCTGACGGACATGGCGCGAGGCCACCCCGAAGGATGAAAGGTGCGCCATGTCCGTCCCTCACCCCGGCCCTCTCCCGGGGGGAGAGGGAGTCCAAAGGTGTCGCTGCGCGACTTTCACGTTAACTCCCGCCCGTCGGCGGCGGCTACGCATGGGGGGCGCGGCCGGGCATAATGTCCCCATCCAAACCCACCAGGGTTCGTGGCACCGCGGGGGCGCGCACGCCTCCCGCCCCGCGGCACCACGCCCCCATCCTGAGGAACCCCATGAGTGACATTTCCTGGTCCCCGGTCCACGACTACGAGGATATCCGCTACCACAAGGGCGAGTCCCTCGCCGCGGGCATCGCCCGTATCACCATCCATCGTCCCGAGGTGCGCAACGCCTTCCGTCCCCAGACCGTCCATGAAATGTCCCATGCCCTCGCCGACGCCCGCGAAGACGGCAACATCGGCGTGGTGATCCTCACCGGCGAGGGCCCCGAAGCCTTCTGCTCGGGCGGCGACCAGAAGGTGCGGGGCGCGGCCGGCTACCGCGATGACGGCGACGTCATGCGCCTCAACGTCCTCGACCTGCAACGCCAGATCCGCACCTGCCCCAAGCCCATCATCGCCATGGTGGCGGGCTATGCCATCGGCGGCGGCCACGTGCTGCACCTCATGTGCGACCTCACCATCGCCGCCGACAACGCCGTGTTCGGCCAGACCGGTCCGCGGGTGGGCTCCTTCGACGGCGGCTACGGCGCCAGCTACCTGGCACGGGTGGTGGGCCAGAAGAAGGCCCGGGAGATCTGGTTCCTGTGCCGCCAGTACGACGCCCACCAGGCCCTCGACATGGGCCTGGTCAACACCGTGGTGCCCCTGGAGCGCCTGGAGGCGGAGACGGTGCAGTGGTGCCGCGAGATCCTCGCCAACTCCCCCATGGCCCTGCGTTGCCTCAAGGCGGCCCTGAACGCCGATTGCGACGGCCAGGCCGGCCTCCAGGAACTGGCGGGCAACGCCACCATGCTGTTCTACATGACCGAGGAAGGCCAGGAGGGGCGCAACGCATTCCTCGACAAACGCCCCCCCGACTTCAGCAAGTACAAGCGCCAGCCCTGAGGGCCCCCATGTCGTCCCCACGCCCCGGTGTATGGCTGCAGGCGGCCCGCCCCCGTACCCTCGCCGCCTCGGTGGCGCCGGTGATGATAGGGACGGTGATGGCCGCGGCCGATGGCGCCGCCCACGGGCCGGCCGCCGCGGTGGCCCTGGTGGCGGCCCTGCTGATCCAGATCGGCACCAACCTTGCCAATGACTACTTCGACTACGTCAAGGGAGCCGACACCGCCGCCCGCACCGGCCCCCGACGCATGGTACAGAGCGGCCTGGTGACACCCCTGGCCATGCGCCGGGCGGCCCTGCTGGTATTCGCCATCGCCCTGGTGGTGGGCAGCTACCTGGTGTGGCGCGGCGGCTGGCCCATCCTCGTGGTGGGCCTGGTGTCCATCCTCTCGGGGGTGCTCTACACCGGCGGGCCCCATCCCCTCGGCTATCGCGGCCTCGGCGAGGTGTTCGTGCTGGTGTTCTTCGGCCCGGTGGCGGTGGGCGGCACCTACTATGTCCAGGCCCTGACCCTGGACCCCTGGGTGCTGGTGGCCGGTCTCGGACCCGGGCTGGTGTCCGTCGCCATCCTCACCGTCAACAACCTGCGGGACATCCACACCGACGCGGTGGCCGGCAAGCGCACCCTGGCGGTGCGCTTCGGGCCCGCCTTCGCGCGCTGGGAATACGCCGGCGCCCTGGCGGCGGCCTCCCTGCTGCCCCTGGTGTTCCTGGCCACCGGGGAGGCCGGCGTCGCCATGGTCCTCACCACCCTGGTGATGGCCGCCGCCGTGCCCTCCCTGCGCACCGTGTTCACCAGCCGCGACGCCGCCGCCCTCAACCGCAGCCTGGGGGCCACCGGCGGCCTGCTTATGCTCCACGCCCTCCTGTTCTCGGTGGGCTGGCTGCTGTGAGAATCCGGCGGGCCGACCTGGACGCCTTCGCCCTGCCCCTTGCCCGCCCCCTGCCGGCCCCCCGGGCCCCCGTGGATTACCGCCGGGGGCTGCTGCTGCGCCTCGCCGACGAGGAAGGGTCCAGTGCCCTGGGAGAGGCCGCGCCCCTGGCGGGCTTCAGCCCGGATACCCTGGCCAGCGCCCGCCGGGACCTGGAGCACTTCTGCCGCACGGCCCCGGACCGGCCGGTGCCCGCGGGCCTCGAGGCCCTGGAAGGCGGCTTCGAGGCCTGGCTGGGACCCGCCGGCTACGGCCCGGCGGCCCGCTTCGCGGTGGAGGCCGCCGTCCTCGGCCTGGTGGCCGCCCGCCACGGCCAAGGCCTGGCCCGGCTGCTGAACCCCGACGCCCCCACGACGGTGGCGGTGAACGGCCTGGTGAGGGGGCCCACGGCGGAGGCGGCGGCGGCCGCCGAGCGGCTGGTGGGGTCTGGTTACGTGACCCTCAAGCTCAAGGTGGGCGGCCTGCCGGCGGAACCGGAGACCGACCGCATCGCGGCGGTGCGGGCGGCCATGGGGCCCGGCACCCGCCTGCGCCTGGACGCCAACCGCGCCTGGTCCGTGGCCACGGCCCGGACGGTGCTCGGGGGCCTCGGCCCCCAGGCCGGGGCGGCGGCCATCGACTACGTGGAGGAACCCGCCCCCGACCTGGCGGGCTTTCGCACCCTCGGCGCCCTGGGCCTCGCCCCCCTGGCCCTGGACGAGGGCCTGGGGGAACTGGCACCTCCCGGACTGGCCGATATCCCCGGCCTCCATACCGTGGTCCTAAAGCCCACCCTCCTCGGCCTGGAAGGGGCGGCCGCCTTCGCCCGCGCCGCCCGATGCCTGGAGCTGGGGGTGGTGGTGGGGTCCACCTTCGAATCCGGCGTCGGTATCGGCATCCTCGCCCAGCTGGCGGCGGCCTGGGGCCCGCCGGCCTGCGCCGCCGGCCTGGGTACCCTGGAGTGGTTTCGGCGCGACCTGCCCTCGATACGTCTTGAAGTCTCCCCCGGCGTCATGGCGGTGGCCCCCGCCCCGGCGGCGCTCCCGGGCCTGGACACCACCCTGTTGAGCCCCCGCCATGGCACCGCCACCCGGCCCTGAGGCACGGCCCGCGACCATTCCCTGCCCGGTGGCCGCCGCGGCGGCACGGGCGCCCCGGGACCCGGCCATCATCATGCCCCGGGGCGTCCTCGACTACGACGGTCTGGACCGCCGCTGCACGGCCCTGGCGGCGGCCCTGGAACACCAGGGCATCCGCCCGGGGGCGCGGGTGGGCGTGCTGGCGGCGCCGGGTGCCGACACCATCGCCCTGCTGTGGGCCCTGGCACGCCGGGGCGCCGTGGCCTGCCCGGTGAGCCACCGCCGGCCTCGGGATGTGACGGATGAGCTGCTGGACGACCTGGGGGTGGAGCTGCTGGTGACGGACCGGCCCTGGCAGGGCCCACGGCTGGCGGCCCTGGACCTGGCGGACCTCGAGGCCGCGGCCGCCGACCGCCGCCCCGACGGCGACGCCGCCCTTCCCTGGCTCGAGACGGGGCGGCCGGCCACGGTGCTCTTCACCTCCGGCAGCAGCGGGGGACCGAAGGCCGTGCTCCACGACGTGGCCCATCACTATTTCAATGCCCTGGGGGCCAACGCCAACCTGCCCCTGGGACCGGCCCACCGCTGGCTGCTGGCCCTGCCCCTGTTCCATGCCGGCGGCCTGGGCGTGTTGTGGCGGACCGCCCTGGCCGGCGCCGCGGTGGT
>JAABTG010000094.1 GCA_011389995.1 Thiotrichales bacterium | reverse complement strand
CCCCGGCGTCATAGCCGATGTTGTCCACGTAATCACCCGTGATGACGATGTTGATGGGGGCGTAACGGGAGATGGTGTACTCGGCCGTGAGGTTGAGGATGTCGAAATCCGACGCCAGACCGAAACGCTGGAAGGGGTTGGCGGGATCGTTGCTGATATCGAACAGGCTGTTGCCCTTCTGCAGGGCGCCGGGGGCCGTGAAGTCGTAGAGGTTGGGCCGGGCCAGGGGGCTGCGCCGGCCCGTGACATTGTGGAAGTCATAGTAGGCCAGTCCCAGGCGCAGGCGGGAGCGGTCGTCGAACAGCAGGTCCGCCCCCAGTTGGGCCCCGAACAGCCACTTGTCCCGGTCATCCAGTTCCACCTCGTCCACGGCGAACACACCCGCGGTGGCGAACAGGGTACGGTCCTGCTCCTGGATGGCGAACAGGTCGTCGCCGCCCGACAGGTTGTAGCGGAAGGTGGCGGCACCACCGTCCAGGTTGAGGTCCGAGTCCCACAGCAGGTCCGTGGACAGGTAGGGGTTGGGCATGCGTCCGCCCCACAGGGTCAGCCACGGGTAGCCGTCGGGGTCCCGGCGGGTATTCTTGAGGTAGGCCCGGTCCAGCACCAGTTCGTAGGAGCCGAAGTCGTTGTCCATGGTGAGGTTGGTGGACACGGCGCTGCCCACGGAGCCGGTGGCCAGGCGTATGCCCGCCTCCAGATCCGTGATCACCTTGGCCTTGATGCCGAGGCGCATGCGCAGGCGGGCCCGTTCCCGGTCCTCGTCCGAATTGAGGAAGGAGCCGCTGATGCCGCCACTGGCATTGGCGTCGGCGAAGTCCACGAAGGCGGTGGCAAAGGGGGCATTGTCGGAGGCGAAGAAGTCCCCCTGGGCCCGCAGCCGGATATCCCCCTCGAAGGAGAAGCGGCGCGTCCAGTCGGGCAGGGCCTCGGGCATGCCCCAGCGCTCGGTCCTGGCCTGGCGCATCACGTCCTCCACCACTTCGCCCCGCAGCTTCGAGCGCACCTCCTCACGGATCTCGTCCTTGACGAAGTCGGGGACGTAGGGCACCCGGATCACCTGCCCGGCCTCTTCCGGCGGCGGCTCGTCCACGGGCGCGGCGGCCAGGGCCTCGGCCTCGGCCTCGGCCTTCGCCTTCTCCGCCGCCGCCTCCTTTAGCTGCTCGGCCTTCTCGGCGGTGATCACCCCCTGCTCCACCAGGGCGTCCACCAGATTGAGGATGGTGTTCTTGATCTCCAGCAGGTCCTGCTCCCGACTGGCGGCGCCGGCCGGGGTGGCGGCGACGGGCAGCAGGGCCAGCCCCAGGGCGAGAACGGCGGCGCGGTACGGGGTGGATTCGATCATGGCAGGCGGCGAGTCGGCCTCGTTGGACGGCAGGAAAAACGCTGCATGTTAAGCGCCGGGGATTGCGAAAGCGTTACAGCGGTTCAGGTGCGCGAGTCGATGCGCAGGCGGATGGGTTGGGGCAGGTCATCGGGGGGCGCCTCGCTCAGGCGGAAACCTTCGGTGAGGGCACTGCGCAGCTTGAGGTCGACAGCCGCATCGCCGGTGCCCCGCTCCAGCTCGGTGGTCTCCACGGAGCCGTCGGGGGCCAGCCACAGCCTGACCACCACGGTGTATCCGAGACGGCGCAGTTCCTCCACCTCCGACAGGCGGCCGAGGATCTCCTGCTCGATGATGCCCCGGTACCAGCCGAAGCCGCCGCCACCGCTCAGGAGCCCACGGCCGCCCTTGCGCCCCACCAGCCCGAAGCCGTCGCCGCCGGCGCCGCCCTCGGCATCGAGGCCGAGCTCGGTGCCCGGCGGCGGCTCGTCGCCGGGGGGCTCGGGCAGGTCCTCCATCGCCTGCTCGGGCTCGGGGATGTCCACTTCCTCCTCCTCCATCTCCGGCTCTTCCATGGGCTGCTCCTCCGGCGGTGGCGGCGGCGGCGGTGGTGGCGGCTTTACCAGGGAGATCTCCTGCACCTGGGGCGGCGGCGGCAGACCCTCGCCCGTCATACTGTCGAACACCCACCAGCCGCCGAGGCCCACCACCGCCAGGATCACGCCCACCCCCGCCACCGGCACCAGCCGGTCCAGGAGGCCATGGTCCTGCTCGAAATCCTGGTCGTCGTACACCGGGGCTACTTCACCAGCTTCTGGGTCACCAGGCCCACCTTGGTGATGTCTATGCGGGCCAGCAGGTCCAGCACGTCCACCACCAACTGATACTGAATGGTATGGTCGCCCTTCAGCACCACCGGCAGTTGGGGGTCCGCCGCCCGCGCCGAGGCCAGACGCGATTCCAGCTCCTGCAGGGTCACGGGGTAGGTGTCCAGATAGATCTGGCCCTGGGCGGTGATGGTGACCGCCCGGGTGGTGGACTCGCCGATGCTCGGGGTCTTGCTGGCCTTGGGCAGGTTGACGTTGATGCCCTGGACGGCCGCGGTGGTCATGATGATGAAGATGATCAGCAACACGTAGGCCAGGTCCAGCATGGGCGTGATGTTGATCTCGTCATAGGGTTCGTTGTCGCCTTTGACGTCAGCCGCCATGGTTCACCTCAGCGCCCGTAGGCCTCGTTGATCTTGGAGAGCAGTTCATCGGCGAACACATGCATATCCGCGGTGAGGGACTTGATGCGGGAGCCGAGGTAGTTGTAGCCGAACAGCGCGGGGATGGCGACGCCCAGGCCCGATACCGTGGCCAGCAGGGCCGCGGCCATGCCCGGGGCGATGGTGGTGATGTTGACGTCCCCCACCTGGGCAATGGCGGCGAAGGTGACCATCACCCCCACCACGGTCCCGAAGAGGCCGATGAAGGGCCCGCCGGAGATGGCGATGGTGAGCAGCACCATCCGGGAGTCCATGCGCTGGCGCTCGCGGACCATGGCCGAATCCATCGCCGCCCGCACCGACGTGATGGCCTTGGCATCGAGGCCGCTGGCCTGGGCCCCCACCGCCCGGCCCACGCGGGTCCGTACCTCGTCGATGCCCAGGCGATAGACGCGAAACAGAGGGGAATCGCCGAACCTCTTATGAGCATCGTACAAGGCCCCCAGGTCGGCCACGCCCTCTCCCTCCTGATCCATGTGCTGGAAGGCCCGCAGGAAGCGCTTGCTGGCCCCCTCCGCGCGCACCAGGAACAGGCCCTTGAAGAACATCACCAGCAGGGAGATGGCGGCCATCAGCCCGCACACGATGATCACCCCCTGTTCCACCACCGCCTCGGGGTTGCCGAACACGGCCTGGAAGATGATGCCGAAGTGGCCCACGTGTTCGCCGCCGCCGGCGTCGTCCCGGGCCTCGTCACTGCCGTAGGACAGCATCACGTCGCCAGGGCCCTGGTTGGCGGCCAGGAGACCGATCCAGGCCGCCGGGCGGGCCACGGCGGAGACGCGGAACTCGTCCACCTCGCCGGCGAAGCCGCCGCCGCCATCCCGGTCCGCCCCCAGGGTGATGCCGCCGCTGAAGGCCACCGCGGGGGCCGCCACCGCCGCCGCCTCGGTGCCGTTGACGTACAGCGCCAGGCCCCGGGGGCCGAGGACCACGGCCACGTGCTGCCAGGCCCCCGCGTTCATCGCCACCGCCGGGGTGGTGACCACCTCGCCGGTGGCCGTCACCAGCCGGGCGGCCAGCCCCTCGGGGGGCATGATGAGGGACAGGGCCGCCTCCCCTTCCCCTTCCCTGGCCGCGAATACGGTGGCCACGGCCGGGGGGGCGGCCTCCGCCGGCGCCCCTTCACCCTCCCCATCTGCCGTAACCACCGCCGTGTCCCCCGCCGCTTCGGGTTTCAGCCACAGGCTGGCGGTGAACCCCGGCTCCGTGGCCACGGCCAGGGAGGGCGCCGCCGGGATGGCGAGGCCCTGGTCCGGCGCCAGGGCCAGGCCGGCGCCCACATAGGCCGCGGAGATGACCTCCCCCGTCACCCTGGAGGGATGGTTGCCGTAGGCCGTGGTATCCCGCGGCGTGCCCTTGCCGGCGAAGTCCAGGCGCACCACGGTGTCGTCGTCGGAGACCCCGGCGGGGTCGTCGCCGGCATTGGCGAGCTGGTTGCCGTAGTAGACGTAGATGGATTCCTGGCCCCCCGCCGCCAGGCGCGGCACCCGCACCCACACCAGACCCAGCTCATTGATGGGGTCCCAGGACTCCACATCGTGTTTGAGGGGCGTCACGTCGTCGCCGGCCACCACCCGCAGATCGGCGGCCCCCTCCTTGACGTCGAAGAAGTAGCTGAAGTTTCCGGAGTGGAAGCGCAGCAGCACCGGCACGTCGGCCACGCCCTCCTCGAGCCCCAGCTCCGGGGCGCCGGCATCGAGGGTGACCTCCTTGCGGAAGCTCCAGTCCTCGTTCCACCAGGCGTGGAGCTGGGCCGGCCATGCCGCGGCAAGCAACGTCAGAATGGCTATCTTCTTGAGCACACCGAGATCCCCTGGGATAAACGGTTCATGTTAGTGCCCCAATGTTTCATTAAATTGAAAAACGACGGAAAGAACGGATCGGGCAGTCTCAGCCGTCGCCGAAACCCAATACCTCCACCGACAGGATGGACAGGGGCTGAGAACCGGCAGCCTGACTGTCGCTGCCGGATTCCACCGCCTGCCGGGTCACCTCACGGGTGGTCCGGGCGGCCACGTTGTCCTGGGTAGGCACTGCCGGGGGCGGGGCCACATTGCCCGCCGGCACGCCTACGGAGATCCCGCCCACGTCGATGTTGTCGGCACCCAGCACCTCGGTGGCGCCCAGGGTCAGGTTGCCGGTGGCGCGGATGCCCGCATCCCCCGCGTTGATGACGCCCCGGGGCGCGAACAGGAAGGCATTGACCCCCTGCAGACCGCTGCCCTCCACCGCCGGCGGAAACTCGATAAGGGTCTGGCCGTTCTGATCGATGCGGGTGATGGGGTTGGGCACGGAGCTCACGGTCTTGGCCCCCTTGCCGGCGTCGATATTGCCCCGGGACGACCACACCAGCAGGTCCCCCTGGAGGGCGAAGGCGCGGGTGGAGTTCACCAGGAGGTCGCGGTCCACGAAGATGCCGATGTCGCCGGCGGTGGCGGTGACGATGCCGAGCTCGTCGGCGTCCTTCTGGATGATGTCCGCGTTGGCGGCACCCGCATTGATGATGCCGCCGGGCACCAGCATCTCGATGTCACCGCCGTTCAGGGTCTGCACCTGGCTGAGGAGCATGCTGATGCCGCCCGCCGGGTCACCGGCGGGGAACAGGGCGTCGATGGCCGCGAAGCCGCGGGAGAAATCATCCGACCCCGTGTCGGTGGCCTCCCGTCCCGAGGCCCGCAGTTCCCCCAGCAGCACGCCGGCCAGGAACTGACGCTGGAGGCGGACATCGAGTTCCCCCAGGCGGTCCACGGCGGTGGCGGGGTCTGTGGGGAGGCCCTGGGTGGCGAGGAAGGCCGCCAGTTCATCCCCGTAGTCGTCGCGTTCCGCGAGCACGGTATGGATGAAGCCACCGTAGCTGGGCTCCGCCCCCAGGCCTGCCATCAACAGCAGATCCGCCCCGCCTGCGGGCAGGGCGCTGTTGGGGCTGTTGCCGACGGTCTCGATGCCCTGGCTGGTGCCCAGGGCGATCTCCCGGCCGGCCACGAACTGGGCGGCGCCGGGTCCGCTGATCTCGTACTTGGGTGCGAAACTGGAGCCCGCATCGAAGACCTGGAAGTTACCCAGGGTGTCCCGCTGGGTGGTCTGGACGATGTCCCGGCCCGCCACGAAGGCCGACACGTCCCGGGGGTCCACGTGCTGCACGTCCACCCGCAGATCCGCCAGGTCATGCCCGGCCTCCAGCACCGTGGATTTGGCGAATTGAAGGTTCCAGAAGCCTTCGCCGGTGGCGGCGATGGAGCCCCGGCGCGACACCAGCAGGTTGGGCCGGGTGTCGTCCCGGTGCACCGGCACCAGGGCGTGTTCGGGCACGTTGCCCAGTTCCGTGGGCAGGGCGACACCGGGCAGCAGGGCGCGGTCCTCATCGGACTGCACCAGGGCCGTGCGGCCGGCGCCCGTGAGATCCTCCGCCGCCAGCAGCGTCAGCTGACCCGTGGGCGAGGGGAACTGCTCCAGCCGGGTGGCACCGATGTCCAGGCCGCCGCTGGCGCTCATCAGGGTGAGGGCCGGGGGCAGGGCCCGAGCGAAGCCCGGTCCCGCAGGCAGGGTCAGTTCCCCCGCAAGGGTGCGCAGGTCCACCATCGCCGTCGGGGCATAGGTGAAGAACAGGTTGTCGAGGAAGGCGGCGGCGTCGCCGACACCACTGAGGAGGCCACCCTGGGAGGGGCTGAGATCCACCGTCGTGGGGTCCTGGATGCCGGCCACATTCAAACCCCCACCCGTGATCAGCCGGACCCGGGCATCGCCGCCGGCATAGAGGGTGGGTGCCTCACCGCCCGCCGGCGCCCCCATGGACCCGGCCACGTCCACTCTGGCGGCGCCGTCCCCCAGCACCAGGCTGCCCCCCAGCAGGTCGCCCCCCACGTCCACCCGCAGGGCACCGCCGCCGGCCACCTCGGTGGTCTCGGTGGCGACGCCGAACTTGCTCGGGTCGTCGGGGTCCCGCACCGCGCCGGCGATGGCCCGCCCGCTGGTGGGTAGGGCGAGGGTCACGTTCCGCAGGTCGCCACCGGCCCGGACCTCCACCTCGCCTCCGCCCAGGGCACCGATACCGCCGGTGAAGCGCTGGAAGGCGATGCCCCAGTGGGTGGGCACCGCCCCCGCCTGCTGGGCCAGGCCGCTGACCCCGCCCGTGGCCTCGCCGATGCGCACCAGCCAATCGCTGGGCAGGCCCTGGGCCTCGGCGGCCACGATGTCACCGCCGGCCCGCACCGTCACCCGCCCGCCCTGGGTGGGGAAGATGGCGCCGTTGCCCAGCCAGCGGTTGAAATCGAAACCGGCGTCCAGCAGGCCCTGGCCCGGTCGCACCTCCCTGATGTTCTCCGACAGGCCGCGATCGAAACCGCCACTGACGATGGCCGCCACCGTGGAGCGCAGGGTCTGGTCGACGGCGCCGTCACCCGTGGTATCCACCTCCAGCACCGCGGCCCCCAGTTCCACCCCGCCCCCGGCGGCCACCTCGATGTCGCCGGTGCCGGTGCGCAGGTTGACGGCGAGGCTGCTCTCGGAGATGAGGCCCTGATTGATGAGATCCCCGGGCTCCAGATCCAGGTCGATGCTGAACCCCAGGTCCAGGGCCTCCTGACTCGGGGCATCGGGGGTGGGGTCATCCAGGTTCGATATGAGAAACGGCCAGAAGAAGGCCTGGGCCGGATTGAACAGCGCCAAGGCCTCGGCCTTGACCGCCCGGGCCGTATCCTCCACCACCGCATCCGTGTTCTTCTTCAGGATGACGTCCCCGGCGCCGGCCACCGTGGCCGCCGGCGCCGCACTGCCCCCGTCCGCCCCCGCCACGATGCGGAAGCTCCAGGAAGCGGGCGGCAGGACCGCCGGGTTGCCGTCGCCATCCACGCCGTCGACCCCCTTGTTCAGGCGATCGGGACGGGCCGGCACCAGGCCGCCGAACACCTCCGGGGTATCGAAAAAGCCGTCGCTCAGTTCGGCCTCGAGGCGCACGTCACCGGCGGCGCGCAGGGTGAGCACGCCCGTGACGTCCGCCGCCGGGCCGAAATGCCAGCCGTCGAAGAGGTCCCAGTCATCCCGCAGCACCAGGTCGCCGGCTGTCTCCAGCGCCACCCCGGGGACCACGCGGAAGTTGCCCACGGTCTCGTCGGCACCCGCCAGGAAGGCGGCCACCTCGTCTCGCAGGGCCGTGGTCAGGGTGTCGGTGATGGTGCCGTCGAAGGTGACGCCGCCCAGGTCGTCGCCGTCCTTCAGCACCTCGGTGGCCACCAGTTGGGCGCGCTGGGCACCCATGACGGTGGCGGCCATGTCCCCCGCCACCAGGGTCTCCGTCTGGCCGTCGCCGTCCATGTCCAGGCGCCGGGTGTGCACGAGCACCCGCCCGCCCGGCTCCACCGCTGCCTCCACCACGGTGGCGGTGGGATCCACCACGGCCGCCCTGCCGGAGACATTGATCTCCGAACCGGCCCGCAGATGGACCCGGTCCGTCGTGCCCGCCGGGTCCGAGCCATCGCCGTCGAGGGCGAAGAGCTCCACCCGGCCGCCTTCGGTACCTGCCCGGGGCAAACCGTCTGCATCGGGGGCGCCGGTGGCCCCCAGGCGCGCCGTGGGCTCCAGCACCACGGAGCCGCCGGCGGCCAGCAGGATGGTGCCGCCGTTGGCGGACACCCCATCCGCCTGCCGGCCGGAGGCATCCAGGGTGCCGGCGATGGTGACATCGGCGGTGTCGGAGACCGCCCTCAGGTGGTGGGCCGTCACCACGGCATCCGCCGCCAGGGTGATGGCCTGGCCCCGCAGCCTGATCCGCCGCGCCGCCGTGAAACCGTCGCCGCCGAGAAGGTCGTTGAGGGCCGTGTAGGCCCCACCCCCACCCAGCCCATCCACCACGAGGCCATGGCTGTCCAGGTCGAAGGCCCCGCCGACGGGGCCGGAGCGCAGGTCCACGCCGGCGCCGAAGGCGACCTCACCCTGGGGGGCCTCCAGGCCCACACCTCCCGCCGTGCCCTCGAGGGACGAGGGCGACACATCCAGCCGGGCACCACCGGCGAGGCGGACATCGCCGAGGGCGGAGGCCAGGCGGATACGGCCGCCGCCGGTGCCGATGGCGGCGGGCCCGAAGTCCAGGGTGCTGCCGGCCACATCGAGGACGGCGTCGCCGCCCACCTCCACGCCGTCCCTGCCCAGTACCGTGAGGCCCCCCGAGGGCATCGCCACCCGGCCGTTCAGGTCCACTCTGTCGCCCTCCAGCAGCAGTGACGCCGCCAGGCCCGCGGCTGGGGACATATCGCCAGTCCCGGCGCCGCCCGCCAGGGACAGGGCGCCGCCGGCACTGGCGATGGTGACATCCGCCCCCGTCGCTCCGGTCACCAGGGGCGTGTGGATGGCCAGGGGGGCCTCCGCCGTCAGGGCGCCGTCACCGGCGACCAGCAGGGCCTCTTCGGCCACCAGGTCCACGGTGCCGAAGCCGGCGATTCGGAAAGACCCGTGGCCCACCTCGAGGTGCCCGGCCGCGAGTTCCAGGCCGCCGGCCCCGGAAGCCGCCCCGACGGCTGCCAGGGCGTCACCACTGCGGTTCGTCAGCTCCATCTCCGTCGCCACCAGCCGGCTCGCGGTGGCCCCGGTGTCCACGCCCACCAACCCCGGGGCGTCGACGCGCAGGCGTGCGAAGGCGAGGTCCCCTGTGGTGGCATCGAAGAGACGGCCGAACACCGCTACCGGGGCGTCGCTGCGCAACCGCAGGTCGCTGCCCGCCAGGGCAGCGAGACGGGCATTGGACAGCACCAGGCCTTCGTCGATGCCGCGGCCGGCGGTGTCCCCGAGGCTGATGCCCGAGGCCCCGAGACTCACCACCGCGTCCGCGCCCTCCAGGCCCGCCGCCATCACCGCATCCCCCGCCACGTCGGCCACCATGGCGCCTGCCGCCGCCAGGGTGAGATTGTCCCTCACGTCGAGGTGCCCACTGGCGGCTCCCGTGGGGGCCAGTCTGTCGAGGGTGAGGGCGCGGTTGGAGACCGCCAGCAGCGCGGCATCGCCATTGATGCCGGCGCCCTCGTCTCCGCCCATCGCCACCACGGCGTCCTCACCCGTGGCCGGCGCGGAAGAAACCAGCCGGGTCGCCGCACCGGGGTCCACGCTGACCTCATCGGCCACCAGCATGAGTTCGGGGACATCCAGGTCCACCCCGTCGTCCACAGTCACCCGCCGGGCCCGGGGCGTCAGCGTGAGCCCCTCCGGGGTCACGGTGCGTCGCCCGCCGATGACCAGACTCTCGGCTCCCAGGCCCTCCAACTGCCCCGTCAGCAATTCGATGCCGGGCAGGCCGCTACCCTCCTGGCGCAGGGCGATGGCGTCGGCGACGATGTCCACCCGGGCGCCGCGCCCCCCGGGGACGCCGCCCGCCACCAGGGCGCCTTCCAGACCCAGGGCCTCCCCGGCCTCGATGGCCAGGGTGCCGGCGTCCTGGGGCCTGCCCAGGGCGCCGCTGGTGAACATATCGGCGAGATCCGTCTCCAGGAACTCCGCCCGCCGGCGCACCGCCGTGCCGTCTTCGATGGCGAAGCCCTGACTGCGCCCCGCCACGGCACCACCCACCGTAGCCAGACGGCCGGCCACCACGGCGGTCCCATCGGCCAGGGAGACGCCGCTGGCGGGGGCCAGATCCGTGGTATTCGGCACCGGGGTCACGCGGTAGCCGCCGAACAGGGCATAACGGGGCGGCAGCAGGGCGTACTCGCCCGCGGGGAGGCCCCCCGTGCCCTCCTCCAGCACCACGGTATCCCCCACCTCCAGGCCCTGGATCGCCGCCGACGGCGGGGTCAGTAGGGGGTCGAAGGGCGCGAAGGCAGCGGCGCCGGGCAGGATGGCGAAGGACGGGTTGGGATCCACGCCGCTTCCCGGGTCCAGGTCCGCCAGCAGGATGTCCCGGGAGCCCCCGGGTCCCGGCACGAACTCCACGGCCCGCGGGTCGCCGCCGCCCCGCAGGTCGAAGCGGGCGCCGGCGGCGATATCCACCGTCGGCCCCGCGAGGTCCACGTTCTGCCGGGGCAACGGGCGTTCGAAGGCGGGATTCTCCACATCTTCCACGAACACCAGGGTGGCGCCGCCGTCCGTCGCCGGGAACAGCAGGTCGCCCCCCGGCTGGGTCTGGAAGAAGGGGGCCATGACCCCGGAGGCCGAGGTGGAGGTGAGGCTGCCGGGGGCCAGTTCCAGGCGCGAATCGGCCGCCAGGGACAGGGTGCCCAGGGGAGCGAACAGGTTGCCGCCGTGGCGGATGACGTCGGCACGGACATCCAGGCTGCCGCCGATGGACAGGGGCGCCACCGCCTCGAAATCTCCGCCGTTGTCCAGGGTCACCCGCCCGCCCGTCACGGCGAGCTCGAACTCGCTCAAGGTGGCGGGAAACAGCCGCGGCGTGTCGATGGCGAGCTCTCCCGCGGCCCGGAAGACGCCCCTGAAGTCGTTCTTGCGCAGGGGCCGCACCCCCCGCAGGCGCACGCCCTCGGTGGCGGCGAGCTCCACCCTGGCGCCGTCCACGCCGCCGAAGCCCTCCGTGACCAGTTCGCCCACCAACTCGATGAGGCCGGCCTCCACCCGCAGGCCGGCATCCCCCGGCACTGCCGTGAGGCGCAGGACCTCGGTGTTGTTCCGGGAGTCGGTGTCGGCGGTGAGGTCCGGCACGGAGCCGTCGAGGCGCACCCGGGTATCCGACGAACCCAGGGCCACGTGGGGCGCCCGGAGGACCACGTCGCCGCCGCCGCTGTTGCGCACCACGGCGGCATCCAGCACCAGACTGCGGGCGAAGGCCAGGTCAGTGCCCCCGGGGAACTCCACCACCGGCAGGGAATCCGGGGTGTCGGGGACGGGCACGCCGGCGCCGTCCGCCCCCACCGCCGAGCTGCGCACCGTCACGGCGAGGCTGTGGAAGCCCCCGGCGCGGCCCTGCTCCACCGGCACGAAGGCCCGGTTACGCAGGCCGTCGTCGAGGACCTCATGCGGCCCCGGCAGCACGCCGTCGATTCCCCCCATCACCGCCACGTGGGGTCCCAGGGGGACCGGTGAGCTGCTGCCCGGCTCCACCACGTTGAGATTGAGGGGCGTGGGGTCCAGGGTGACGGCCAGGCTGCCGCCCGCCCCGTTCCCCGCCGCCTGCCCGGACAGGGAGCCGGCATAAGCCAGGCTATCGGCGGCGAACAGCGCCACCTCCCCCGCCGCACCATGGACCGGCCGGCGTTCCAGGCGTCCCGCCCGGCCGACGTCCAGATCCGCACTCACGGCATCCACCTCGATGGCGGCCCCCGCGGCACCCACGATGGCCCCCTGCTCCGCACGAATGGCGACCCGCCCGCCGTCCAGCACCTCGCCAGTGATGAGGCCGGGATCGTTGACCGGATCCAGGCGCACCGCCCCCGGCGCGGACAGCCGGGCATGGTCCCCCAGGGTGATGCGTGAAACCCCGCCGGGGGCCCCCTTGCCACCGCTGTTGGTGAGGCTGATGGTGCCGGCCGGGCTCTCGATGGTGCCATCCACCGCCATTCCCGAGATGGCGGACAGGGCAATGGCGGCCCCCGGGTCGGCGGTGATGGCCGCACCGCGCCCCATCACCAGGGGGCCAAGCTCGCCGGCCGCCAGGGCCAGATCCACGGCTGCCCGCTGGGGATCCGGCAGGACGCCGCGGGCGGTGAAGTCGTCGAGGGGCAGGCCGTCGGGGAGGGCCGCTGCGGGATGGCCGTTGGGCCGGGCGAAGGGGTTGATGGCGGTGGCGGAGCGGCCGGACAGCAGGAGGCCGGGATCCAACAGCCGGTTGGCGGCCACCAGGCGGATATCGGTATCCGGCGCCACCTCGAGCCCCGAGCGCAGAGCAGTCAGCTCGAAGCTGCCGAAGCCCCCCCTGGCGAAGGCGTCGCCGTTGACGAGGAACACCTGGCGGGGGCCGTCCTCTCCAAGGGCCGCAGTGCCGAACAGGCGGGCCCCGTCCAGGCGGACACCGTCAGCCGCGCCGTCGCCGGGTACGATCGCCACGGCCTCGGCACCGATGGCCAGACTGCCCCCCGCGGCGAAGGCGAAGCCGCGCAACTCGCCCTGGATGTCCAGCACCGAGGCGAACCGTTCGTCGGCGTTGGTCCAGGCGCGGATGTCGATGGCGCCGCCCCCACCGGCGTCGAAGGTGCCGTCCGCCCGCAGACGGGCACCGCCGTCCACGTTGATTACGGCGCCGGCACCGATGACCACGTCCCGGGCGGATTCGATGCGTACGGTTCCACCGTCATCGACGACGGCGGCGGTGGGGGGCTCCGGATTCACCAGGCCGCTGTCGTTGGTGAAGCGGCCCTTGACGTCCAGGGTCCCGGTCACCGTGACCCGCGCCGTGGCATCGGCCAGGGCCGGTTCCCCCAGCAGATTCTCGGCGCTGAGGGCGACGGTGCCCCCGGGGATTCCCACCCGGGCGGTCACCAGCACCTGGCTGCCCGACAGGGTCAGGCTGCCGAAGGCCGGCAGGTCCAGGTCCCGGTTGGCGATGACCCGTCCGAGGCCGCCCACATCCACCCGGGACAGGCCGCTGTCGTTGAGGAGCGCGGCGGGAATGACCAGGGCACCCTCAGCCGCCGCCGGGTGCTCGTTGACCGTCTCCACCGCGTCCTCGCGGCCGACGAAGACGTCGGGCAACCGCCGGTCGAAGAGGTTGATGACGAGGCCGCCCCCCAGGGGCACCTGGTCGAAGGCCCGGCGGAAGGCCGGGGTGTCCCCCAGGGCCTGGGGGGCGCGCCGCTGCAACCGCCCCTTCGGCGCGGCGGCCAGCAGGTCGCCCGCCAGCTGCAGCCCCGGGCTGGTGACCACCAGCCGCCCGGCATCCTTACCCTCCACGTAGCCGGGCTCGAAGGCGCCGGAGGCGGAGCTGAAGACCTCGGTGACACCCCATTTCTCGTGCTCGATCTCCAGGTCGCCGAGCACGCCGGCGTAGACCACGTCGGGATCCGCATCGCCGATGTCCACCACCCGCCCGTCCCGGGTCACCAGGCGGCTGGTGGCCACCAGGGCACCCTCGTAGGCCACCCGGCCGCCGCGGATGTCGATGGTGGCACCCTCATCCACCGTCACCCGGCCCTCGGAACCGATGGTGACCGTGCCCCCCGCCGCCAGGCGCTCCACCACGTCCCGCTGGAGACCGGCGGCGGCGCCCGCGGTATTCAGGAAACGGGACCCCTGACGCACGTCCACCGTCAGGGTCTCGCCACGGATGGGGCCGTCCCGCTGCACCGGGGCATCCGCCAGTTCGTTGCCCCGGGCCTCCACGGTCACGAAGTTGCGGGCCACGGACACCATGGTGTCCGTGGTGCCTGACACATCCACCACCGCCCCTTCCTCCAGTCGCACCTCGGCCCCGGATACGTCCGGATCCCCCGGCCGGCCGATATTGCCCGCCAGGGGATTGACGGCGGCCGCCATATCCACCCGCCCGCCCCTGGCGGTAACCCGGCTGCCGCCCTCCAGGAGCACCCGCCGCCCCCCCAGTTCCACCAGGGACAGGGGCTGGCGCTGGGCGTCGAGGGCCGTGGCGCCCGAGGCATCGGGCACCACCTCCGTGGCGCTGCCGGGGCCGAGGCGCAACTCGCCGCCGCGGGTGGCCAGGGGCGTGCGCCCCGACTGCTCGTCTCCGGAGAAGGTGGGGGTGCCGGCCATGTCTTGGGCCTTCAGCATGATGCTGCCGTTCAAGGCCACGCTGGTGGTGGCGCGGGTCATGCCCTGCTGGTTCACCGCCAGCCCCAGCACCGAGACATTGCCCCGCTCCGCCACCAGCCGCCCGAGGTTGATGACGTCGCCGCCGCTATTCACCTCCACCAGCAGCCCCCGGATATCGCTGCCCCGGGGGGCGGGGGCGATGAACACCTTGTCCTCGGCCGCGGCCAGCACGATCTGGCCGTCCGGGAGGCTGATGTCGCCGGCATTGGTGATGGTGGGGGCGAACACCATCACCCGCCCGCTCCCGGCGCCGTTGATGACGGCACCCTCGTCGATGACGATCTCCACCCCCGTCATGTCCGCACCGAAGGCCTCGAAGGCGGCCCGGGCGTCGGGCTGGTTGATGGCGTTGACGAAGCCCACGGCCTCGAAGATCTCGTCGTCCATGTCGAGGGCGGAGGCCACCAGGCTGTGGACGTTCACCCGCGCCCCGTCGCCGAACAGGATGCCGTTGTGGTTGATGAGAAAGACCCGCCCGTTGGCCGTGAGGCGGCCGTTGATGAGGCTGGGCACGTCGGCGGCGCCCTTGACCCGATTGAGGGCGATGGACGAGCTGCCGGGCTGGTGGAAACGCACCTCGTCGGCGGGGTTGCGGATGTCGAAGCTCTCCCATTCCAGCACCGCCCGCTCCGCCGTCTGGTGGATGCCGAGGGTGCGGCCGCCGAAGGCGTTGGGGGTGGGGGCGCCGGGCAGGCGCGCGCCCTGGAAGCGCACCGCTGCGCCCGTCTGGTCCCGCAGTACCACCGGCAGGTCGGCGGCCGCCGCGAGGCCACTCAGGAGGGCGATGGCCATGCCGGCGATGGCTGCCGCCAGGCGCCTAAGGCCCCGGGATGGGAAGGTTCGAGAAGGTCGGTTCACTTACTTGGGATCAATGACTTGGCCTGTTACGAAGGCGCATGATGCAAAAGGCAGCGGGCGGACCCCCTTGAGGGCCCGCCCGATGCGGTCTACATGGACGATGGGCGGGCGGCCGGGGCCACCCGCCTATCGTTTTTACTTCGCCAGGCTGAGATCCTGACAGCTGTCGGCACCGCCCAGGGGGCTCTGGCGCGTCCACGGGGTCTCGGGTACGCCCGAGGTATAGGCCAGGGAGGCGCCCGGGGTGGGGGTGACGAAGCCCGTCTCCCACTCGTCGCCGTTGCCGGCCACGCCATCGGGGTCCACGACGAGACCGGCGTTCACGCTGTTCACCGGGCCCGGGGCGATGGCGGTCCAGGTGGCAAAGTACGCCTCGGCCACGTCCTTCTGGGCCTGGGTCGGGGCCACGGTACGGATGGCGCCGGTGCGCAGGTCCGGGGTCGCACCGTCCCCTTCGTGGCGGTACTGCCAGGAGGTGTAGTAGACGTCCTTGTAGTTGCCGGCCACAACGTCATCGATGGTGGGCGCCGCGAAGTCCACCTTCACGAAGCGGTAGTCGAACTCCAGGGAGTTGTTCTTCTCCATGGAGTTGTAGCCCATGCCGTAGGCCTTGATCTCCGTGTTGTAGTTGCGGCCCAGGGCGTCGTTGGGGTTGAGGATGGCCGGCAGGGCCGTACCCATGACCACCGTGGAGTCGCCGCTGGTGCCGTTGGCGGCGTTGTCCGGCGGCAGCACCGCGAAGTCGCCGTTGAAGCCCTCGCCGTTACCCAGGGCATCCAGGCAGTCGTTCATGTCCGACGAGCCGCTGTTGGCATACACACCCACCAGACCGGCCGGGGCAAAGGAGATGCCGTCGTTCTGCTCCAGGGAGGCGAACTGGTTGGTGGCGGAGCAGTTGGTACCCAGGTAATGCACCGAGAACTGGGCATGGGTGCCCGAGCCGTTGGTGCGCTTACAGTAGTGGACGTTGTTGCCCTCGGGCACCGCCGCCGGATCCAGCTTCTCGCCATAGAAGTTCACCTGGTCCCAGGAGGTCACGTTGCCGCCGGCCACGTCACGGATGATGGCGCTGGGCACGCTGGGCATGCACTCGATGGCATCCAGCTCGGCGCGGGTGGCCACCGCCGGGTCGCAGGATGCGGGCAGCAGGCCCAGGGCCACCTGGTCCTTCACCAGTTCGTCGTACATGGGCAGGGATACCGCGGTGCCGAAGATGAGGCCGGGACCGGGCTTTACCACCAGGTTGCCCTTGTCCTCGAAGGGCTGGGTGGGGCGGTCGGCCACACCGGTGGGCTCCTGGCCGAAGGACAGCGCCAGGGGGCCCACGAACAGGGAGGGCTCCACGTCGGAGACACCGGCATCGGGTACCTGCACCACTTCCAGGGAGGGCGGGCAGTCATACAGCTCGTAGGTGTCGGCGGTGTTGCCGAT
>JAABTG010000093.1 GCA_011389995.1 Thiotrichales bacterium | reverse complement strand
CACGTCAATGTGGGGACCATTGGTCACGTGGACCACGGGAAGACGACGCTGACGGCGGCGATCACGGTGGTTCAGGCGATGAAGTTCGGCGGTGAGAAGCGGGCCTACGACCAGATCGACAATGCGCCGGAAGAGCGGGAGCGCGGCATCACCATCGCGACGGCGCATGTGGAGTACGAGACGGAGGGTCGTCACTACGCCCACGTGGACTGCCCGGGCCACGCCGACTACGTGAAGAACATGATCACGGGTGCGGCGCAGATGGACGGGGCGATCCTGGTGGTGAGCGCGGCGGACGGTCCGATGCCGCAGACGCGGGAGCACATTCTGCTTTCCCGCCAGGTGGGTGTGCCGTTCATCGTGGTGTACCTGAACAAGGCGGACATGGTGGACGACGCTGAGCTTCTGGAGCTGGTGGAGATGGAGGTCCGGGAGCTGCTGGACAAGTACGATTTCCCCGGTGACGACACGCCCATCGTGACGGGTTCGGCACTGAAGGCGCTGGAGGGAGACACGTCGGAGATCGGCACGCCGTCCATCGACAAGCTGGTAGCGGCGCTGGACGAGTACATTCCGGAGCCGGAGCGTGCGGTGGACGGTGCGTTCCTGATGCCCATCGAGGACGTGTTCTCGATATCGGGACGCGGCACGGTGGTGACGGGTCGAGTGGAGCGCGGCGTGGTGAAGGTCGGCGAGGAGTTGGAGATCGTCGGCATCAAGGACACGAAGAAGACGACGTGCACGGGCGTGGAGATGTTCCGGAAGCTGCTGGACGAAGGTGTTGCCGGGGACAACGTAGGCGTGCTGTTGCGGGGTACGAAGCGTGACGACGTGGAGCGCGGCCAGGTGCTGGCGAAGCCGGGTTCGATCACCCCGCACACCAAGTTCGAGGCGGAGGTCTACGTGCTGTCGAAGGACGAGGGCGGGCGCCACACGCCGTTTTTCGGAGGCTATCGCCCCCAGTTTTACTTCCGGACGACGGACGTGACGGGTTCGGTGGATCTTCCGGAGGGCGTGGAGATGGTGATGCCGGGTGACAACGTGAAGATGACGGTGTCGCTGATCGCGCCGATTGCGATGGAAGATGGTCTGCGTTTCGCGGTACGCGAAGGCGGCCGTACCGTGGGCGCCGGCGTCGTCTCCAAGATCCTCGAGTAAGGGGGTCGTACGCTCGCGCGGCGACGCCGGGCCTCTGGCGTCCGGCGGCCCGCGATGCGGTCGCGGGCCCGTAGAGGTGTATGCTAGGCAGGGTTAGTCATTAGGCCAGTAGCTCAATTGGCAGAGCGGCGGTCTCCAAAACCGCAGGTTGGGGGTTCGATTCCCTCCTGGCCTGCCATTTTTAGCCGAAAATCCTCAACAGATTCCCGGTGAGTACATTTGACGGGCGGGCCGGCATTAGCCGCGACCGCCTGATTTCGGTTCACGAACAAGGCAAGCACTGATCGATGGCAACGAACGCAGACATATCCGAGCGCCTGGACCCCGTCAAGTGGGCCCTTGCGTTCGCGTTGCTTGGCGGGGCCATCTGGGCGTTCTACCACTTCGGCGACCACTCGTTGCTGTTGCGGGTAGTGGGCATGCTGGCAGCCACCGCCGGTGCCCTGGCCATCGCCGTGCAGACACGCAAGGGCCACACCGCCTGGGAATTCGTGCGGGAGGCCCGCACAGAGGTGCGCAAGGTGGTTTGGCCGACGCGCAAGGAGACCGTCCACACCACGGGCATCATCATGGCTATGGTGACGGTCGTGGCCATTTTTCTGTGGTTGCTGGATATGTTCCTGGCCTGGGCCATCCGCGCCATCATCGGGGGTGCGTGAGATGTCCCTAAAGTGGTACGTAGTTCATGCCTACTCGGGATTTGAGAATCAGGTCGCCCGGATGCTTAAGGAGCGCATCAGCCGTTCCGGTCTCGACGAGCAATTCGGCGACGTCCTGGTACCCACTGAAGAAGTGGTGGAGATGAAGGACGGGCGCAAGCGTCGCAGCGATCGCAAGTTCTTCCCCGGCTACGTTCTGGTGCAGATGAACCTGACGGACGATTCCTGGCACCTGGTGAAGAACACGCCCAAGGTGATGGGGTTCATCGGCGGCACCAGCGACCGGCCTGCGCCCATCAGCGACAAGGAGGCCGACGCCATCCTCCAGCGCGTCCAGGAAGGGACCGACAAGCCGCGCCCGAAGGTCCTGTTCGAGCCGGGAGAGATGGTGCGCGTCATCGACGGTCCGTTCAACGATTTCAGCGGTGTGGTGGAAGAGGTCAACTACGAGAAGAACAAGCTCAAGGTGTCGGTGCTGATCTTCGGCCGTTCGACCCCGGTGGAGCTGGACTTCGGACAGGTGGAGAAGGAGTAGGTAGAGCAAGGGAATTGTGAATAGGGAATAGGGAATTGCAAGAGCGTCCCCACTATTCCCTATTCTCCATTCCCTATTCCCTATAAACACGGCGGGGAGCCTAGCAGGCGCCTGTACCCGCAAAGAGGCAGACATGGCAAAGAAGATAGAGGCCTACATCAAGCTGCAGGTGGCAGCAGGAAAGGCGAATCCCAGCCCCCCCGTGGGGCCCGCCCTGGGTCAGCATGGCGTCAATATCATGGAGTTCTGTAAGGCATTCAACGCCCAGACTCAGGATATGGAGCAGGGCCTGCCCACCCCGGTGGTGATCACGGTTTTCAACGACCGCAGCTTCACCTTCATCACCAAGACGCCCCCTGCCGCCGTGCTGCTGAAGAAGGCTGCCGGCGTGGCGAAGGGCAGCAGCACCCCGAATACCGCCAAGGTGGGTACGGTGACTCGCGCCCAACTGGAGGAGATCGCCACCACCAAGATGCCCGATCTCAATGCCGCCGACCTCGAAGGCGCCGTACAGTCCATCGCCGGCACCGCCCGCAGCATGGGCCTCAAGGTGGAGGGTTAATCATGGCCACCATGACCAAACGCAAGAAGATGTTCCGGGAGAAGGTGAACAGTACCCGACTGTATCCCCTGGACGAGGCCCTGGCCCTGCTCAAGGAGCTGGCCACCGCCAAGTTCAGCGAGTCAGTGGATGTGGCGGTCAACCTGGGGGTGGATCCCCGTAAGTCGGATCAGGTGGTGCGCGGAGCCACCGTATTGCCCCGGGGCACCGGCAAGGACGTTCGGGTGGCGGTGTTCGCCCAGGGCGCGAACGCCGAGGCGGCCACGGAAGCGGGTGCCGATGTGGTGGGGTTTGAGGACCTCGCCGAGGCCGTCAAAGGCGGCAATTTGGACTTCGATGTAGTGATTGCCTCACCCGATGCCATGCGTGTCGTGGGTGCCCTCGGTCCCATCCTCGGTCCGCGGGGGCTGATGCCCAACCCCAAGGTGGGTACGGTGACCCCGGATGTCGCGGGGGCCGTGAGGAACGCCAAGGCCGGTCAGGTACGCTACCGTACCGACAAGGCGGGGATCATCCATTGCACTATCGGCAAGGTCAGTTTCGAGCCGGAGGCCCTCAAGGAAAATCTCGACGCCCTCCTGCTTGATCTCAACAAGGCCAAGCCGTCGACGTCCAAGGGCATCTACGTCAGGCGGGTGACGGTTTCGAGCACCATGGGGCCAGGCGTTGCCGTGGACAAGGCAAGCCTCACCCTTTAAAGAAGGCTTTGGACTGCCGGGCATTGAGGCCCGGCGGTCGTCAAAGACCGCAGGCACGCCAGGGAACGGGACGTTTAATGAGGCCGCAGACAACGGCCGAGCCTGCGCAGACGGCGTCGTCCTCAGACAGGAGCTACTCCTGAATCAGGCCGCCGTAGGGATGAGGGTCAAGGCCCTCATATATGACGACAACGAGCGGGTCCGGCCCGCCACCCAAAAGAGGTAATCAGGGTGCTTAATTTCGAGCAAAAAAAGGTTGTTGTCGCGGAAGTCAACGAGGTGGCGAGCAACGCACTCTCGGCGGTCGCAGCGGAATATTCCGGTTTGTCGGTGTTCGATATGACCAACCTGAGGTCGGCGGCGCGTGACAGTGGCGTCTATCTCCGGGTGGTGCGCAACACTCTGGCGCGTCGGGCCCTGGAGGGCACGGACTTCGAGTGCATGCGTGACGGTCTGGTGGGACACCTGGTTCTCGCCTTCTCCCAGGAAGATCCTGGGGCGGCGGCGCGGGTGGTGAAAGAGTTCAGGAAGGGCAACGATAGGCTCGACGTCAAGCTTATCTCCATCGGCGGCAAGCTGCTGGAGCCCGGGGATCTCGATCGCCTGGCCAAGATGCCGAACAAGGAGCAGGCCATCAGCATGCTCATGTCGGTCATGAAGGCCCCCATCGACAAGTTCGTGCGCACCATGGCCGAACCCAACGCCAAGCTGGTGCGGACCATCGCGGCGGTGCGTGACCAGAAGAAATCCGCGGCATAACTTTCCGGCCGGCAACGGGTATACACATCAAGATTCAGGAGCAAGACGAAAATGGCAGTTAGCAAAGAAGAGATTCTCGAGACCATCTCCAACATGACGGTCATGGAAGTGGTGGAACTCGTGGAAGCAATGGAAGAGAAGTTCGGGGTTTCCGCTGCGGCCCCCATGGCCATGGCTGCGGCTCCCGCCGAGGGGGGCGCTGCGGCTGCCGAGGAGCAGTCCGAGTTCGACGTGGTGATGAGCAGCTTCGGTGCCAACAAGGTGTCCGTCATCAAGGCCGTGCGCGCCATCACCGGCCTGGGTCTCAAGGAGGCCAAGGATATGGTGGAGGCCGTGCCGGCGACGGTGAAGGAAGGCGTGTCCAAGGAAGACGCCGAAGACGTCAAGAAGCAGCTTGAGGAGGCGGGAGCAACCGTCGAAGTAAAATAGCTTCATTGCAACATATCACAAGCTATACGGCAGCATCGGCTGGGGACCACCGGTCCCCGGCCTTTTTCCGTTTCCGGGCATCCGGCGCCGCAACCTGTCTGTCGGACCGTGGCGTGCATTTTTCAAGACAGACCGCTGACCCGACTATCCGAGGAACTCCCTGATGGGCTATTCGTTCACCGAGAAAAAGCGTATCCGCAAGGATTTTGGAAAGCGTCCCAGCGTTCTCGACGTTCCATTCCTGCTGGCCACCCAGATCGATTCCTACCGCGGTTTCCTGCAAACCGGGTCGGAGGACGGCGGCCACAATGGGCACGGGCTGGAGGCGGCATTCCGTTCAGTATTCCCCATCGTCAGCTACTCGGGTAACGCGGCCCTCGAATACGTCAGTTATCGCCTCGGCAAGCCGGTGTTCGACGTCAAGGAGTGCCAGGTGAGGGGCGTGACGTACGCGTCCTCCCTGCGGGTGAAGCTGCGTCTCGTGATCTATGACAAGGAATCCAAGGGCGAGAACAAGCCCGTCAAGGACGTCAAGGAGCAGGAAGTCTACATGGGTGAGATCCCCCTGATGACGGATAACGGCACCTTCGTCATCAACGGTACCGAGCGGGTCATCGTCTCCCAGATGCACCGGTCCCCGGGTGTGTTCTTCGAGCACGACCGCGGCAAGACCCACTCCTCCGGCAAACTGCTGTTTTCTGCGCGGGTGATTCCCTATCGCGGCTCCTGGCTCGACTTCGAATTCGACCCCAAGGACTGTGTTTTCGTACGTATCGATCGTCGCCGCAAGCTGCCCGCCACCATCCTGTTGCGGGCACTCGGTTATGACAACGAGCAGATACTCGACATGTTCTTCGAGACCAACAGCTTCGAGCTCACCAAGAAGGTGGTGAGGTTGAAGCTGGTGCCGGAACGCCTGCGTGGCGACACCCTGAACTTTGATATCAAGGACGGTGACGGCAACGTCATCGTCGAGGGCGGTCGCCGTATCACGGCCCGGCACATCAAGGCGATGGAAAAGGCCGGCCTCGAGAAGCTCGAGGTACCCATGGACTTCCTCGTTGGCAAGAAGATCGCCAAGGATGTAGTGGACAAGGACACGGGCGAGGTGGTGATCAAGGCCAACGACGAGTTGACCGAGGAGTCCATCGAGACGCTGCGTACCCTGGGGGTGCGTTCCTTCGATACCCTGTATACCAACGACTACGACAACGGGCCGTACGTTTCCGACACCCTGCGTATCGACAATTCCACCACTCCTCTGGAGGCGCAGGTGGAAATCTATCGCATGATGCGTCCGGGCGAGCCGCCCACCAAGGAGGCGGCCCAGGGCCTGTTCAACAACCTGTTCTTCAGCTCGGACCGCTACGACCTGTCCGAAGTGGGGCGGATGAAGTTCAACCGCCGCATCGGGCGGGACGAGCCCGAAGGTCCGGGAATCCTGGCCAACGAGGACATCATCGATGTCCTCAAGGTGCTCATCGACATCAAGAACGGCAAGGGTACGGTGGACGACATCGACCACCTGGGCAACCGCCGCGTCCGCAGCGTGGGCGAGATGGCGGAGAACCAGTTCCGCGTCGGCCTGGTGCGGGTGGAGCGTGCCGTGAAGGAGCGTCTGTCCCTGGCCGAGGCCGAGGAGCTCATGCCCCAGGAGCTCATCAACGCCAAGCCGGTGTCGGCGGTCATCAAGGAGTTCTTCGGCTCCTCCCAGTTGTCCCAGTTCATGGACCAGAACAATCCCCTGTCCGAGATCACCCACAAGCGCCGTATATCGGCCCTGGGGCCGGGCGGCCTGACCCGCGAGCGGGCGGGCTTCGAGGTGCGGGACGTCCATCCCACCCATTATGGCCGGGTCTGTCCCATCGAGACCCCTGAGGGGCCGAACATCGGGCTCATCAACTCCCTGGCGTGCTATGCCCGTACCAACCGCTACGGCTTTCTGGAGACTCCCTACCGCCGGGTGGTGGACTCAAAGGTCACGGACGATGTCGAATACCTGTCGGCCATCGAGGAGGGCCGCTATGTCATCGCCCAGGCCAACGCGGCCCTTGACGAGATCGGGTCCCTGACGGACAGCCTGGTGTCATGCCGCTTCCAGAACGAGTTCGGGCTGTTTACACCGGAGCGGGTCGAGTACATGGACGTGTCGCCGCGACAGATCGTCTCGGTGGCGGCATCCCTCATCCCCTTCCTCGAGCACGACGACGCCAACCGGGCCCTCATGGGGTCCAACATGCAGCGTCAGGCGGTCCCCACCCTGCTGGCGGAGAAGCCCCTGGTAGGCACCGGCATGGAGCGCAACGTGGCCAAGGACTCCGGCGTGACCGCGGTGGCGCGTCGTGGCGGCACCGTGGATACGGTGGACGCGGCCCGTATCGTGGTGCGGGTCAATGACGACGAGGCAGAGGCGGGGGAGGCCGGTGTGGACATCTACAACCTCACCAAGTATTCCCGCTCGAACCAGAACACCTGCATCAACCAGAAGCCCCTGGTCAAACCCGGGGACGTGATCTCCCGGGGGGATATCCTGGCCGATGGCCCCTCCACCGATCTGGGTGAGCTGGCCCTGGGCCAGAACATGCTGGTGGCCTTCATGCCCTGGAACGGCTACAACTTCGAGGACTCCATCCTCATCTCCGAGCGGGTGGTGGAGGAGGATCGCTATACCTCCATCCACATCGAGGAGCTGGTGTGCGTATCCCGTGACACCAAGCTCGGGCCGGAGGAGATCTCCGCGGATATCCCCAACGTCAGCGAGGCCGCCCTGGCCAAACTGGACGAGGCCGGTATCGTCTACGTGGGTGCCGAGGTGAATCCGGGAGACATCCTGGTGGGCAAGGTGACGCCCAAGGGCGAGACCCAGCTCACCCCTGAGGAGAAGCTGCTGCGGGCGATTTTCGGTGAGAAGGCCTCCGACGTGAAGGACACGTCCCTGCGGGTGCCGTCCGGCATGAACGGTACGGTCATCGACATCCAGGTGTTCACCCGGGACGGGGTGGAGAAGGACTCCCGTGCCCGTCAGATCGAGGACGCGGAACTCGTACGCATCAAGAAGGACCTCCAGGATCAGTTCCGTATCGTGGAGAACGATACCTATGCGCGCCTGGAACGCCTGCTGGTGGGCAAGGTGGTGGAAGGTGGTCCCGCGGGTCTGAAGGCCGGCACCAAGATCACCAAGAACTATCTCATGGAGCTCGACCGCAAGAAGTGGTTCGAGATCCGTATGAAGAGCGAGGAGGCGAATCTTCAACTCGAGCGCGCCAAGGGCCAGCTGGAACAGATGCAGCAGACCCTGGACGAGCAGTTCGACGAGAAGAAGGCCAAGCTCACCACGGGCGACGATCTCGCTCCCGGCGTGCTCAAGATGGTCAAGGTCTATCTGGCCGTCAAGCGGCGCATGCAGTCCGGCGACAAGATGGCGGGGCGTCACGGCAACAAGGGCGTGGTCTCCACCATCGTGCCGGTGGAGGATATGCCTTATATGGAGGATGGCACCCCGGTGGACGTGGTCCTGAACCCCCTGGGTGTGCCCTCGCGCATGAACGTGGGGCAGGTGCTCGAGACCCATCTCGGATGGGCGGCCAAGGGCCTGGGGCTGCGCCTCGGGCGCATGCTGGACGAGCAGGAGCCGGTGGCAGAATTACGGGGCTTCGTGGAGCAGATCTACCAGACCATGGAAGGGGAAGGTCGCTTCGAGGATATCGCGGCCCTGTCCGATGACGATGTCCAGGAGCTGGCCGGTAACCTGCGGGGTGGCGTACCCATGGCGACGCCGGTGTTCGATGGCGCCTCCGAGGCCGAGATCAAGGCCATGCTGGAGCTGGCGGGGCTGCCGGTCAGCGGGCAGACCACCCTCTACGACGGGCGTACCGGAGATGCGTTCGAGCGTCCCGTAACCGTGGGCTACATGTATATGTTGAAGCTCAACCACCTGGTGGCGGACAAGATGCACGCCCGGTCCACCGGTCCCTACAGCCTCGTCACCCAGCAGCCCTTGGGCGGCAAGGCCCAGTTCGGCGGCCAGCGCTTCGGCGAGATGGAGGTATGGGCCCTCGAGGCCTACGGTGCCTCCTACACCTTGCAGGAGATGCTCACCGTCAAGTCGGACGACGTGAACGGGCGCACCCGGATGTACAAGAACATCGTCGATGGCGATCACCGCATGGAGGCCGGCATGCCGGAATCCTTCAATGTGCTGGTAAAGGAGATCCGATCGCTAGGCATCGACATCGAACTGGAACAGAACTGAGCCGGAAGTCAGGGCTGCGGGCCGGTAAACCGGCCGCGGCCCGCAAGGCGGGAGAGAAGACGTGAAAGACCTGTTGAACATGTTGAAGCAGCAGACCCAGGTGGATGAGTTCGACGCCATCCGCATCGGGCTGGCATCGCCCGAGAAGATCCGGTCCTGGTCCTATGGCGAGGTAAAGAAGCCCGAGACCATCAATTACCGGACCTTCAAGCCGGAACGCGACGGCCTCTTCTGCGCCAAGATATTTGGTCCCGTGAAGGACTACGAGTGCCTGTGCGGCAAATACAAGCGGCTCAAGCATCGTGGCGTGATCTGCGAGAAGTGCGGCGTCGAGGTGACCCTGGCCAAGGTCCGGCGCGAGCGCATGGGGCATATCGAACTGGCCAGTCCCGTTGCCCATATCTGGTTCCTCAAGTCCCTGCCTTCGCGCATGGGTCTGTTGCTGGATATGGCCCTGCGGGAGATCGAGCGGGTGCTCTACTTCGAGGCCTTCGTGGTGGTGGATCCCGGCATGACGCCTCTGGAGCGTGGCCAGCTGTTGTCCGACGAGGGTTATCTTGACGCCATCGAACAGCACGGTGACGAGTTCGACGCCCGCATGGGTGCCGAGGCCATCTACGAGTTGCTGCGTACCCTCGATCTCAAGTCCGAGGCCGTCAGGCTGCGGGAGGAGATGGGGGCCACCAACTCCGAGACCAAGCTGAAGAAGATCTCCAAGCGCCTCAAGCTCATCGAGGCCCTGCTGGCATCCGATAACCGTCCGGAGTGGATGGTGCTGACGGTGCTGCCGGTGCTGCCGCCGGAACTGCGGCCGCTGGTACCGCTGGACGGCGGGCGTTTCGCCACTTCCGATCTGAACGACCTCTATCGGCGGGTGATCAACCGCAACAACCGTCTGAAGCGTCTGCTCGACCTCAATGCGCCGGACATCATCGTGCGCAACGAGAAGCGCATGCTGCAGGAATCCGTCGATGCCCTGTTGGACAACGGCCGTCGCGGACGGGCCATTACCGGCACCAACAAGCGCCCCTTGAAGTCCCTGGCGGACATGATCAAGGGCAAGCAGGGCCGTTTCCGTCAGAACCTGCTGGGCAAGCGTGTCGATTACTCCGGGCGTTCCGTCATCGTCGTCGGGCCGACCCTCAAGCTCCATCAGTGCGGTCTGCCCAAGAAGATGGCCCTGGAACTCTTCAAGCCCTTTATCTTCTCGAAGCTGGAGCTCCGGGGGATGGCCACCACCATCAAGGCGGCGAAGAAGATGGTGGAGCGGGAAGGCCCGGAGGTCTGGGATATCCTCGAGGAGGTGATCCGCGAGCATCCGGTGATGCTCAACCGCGCCCCCACCCTGCACCGCCTCGGCATTCAGGCATTCGAGCCGGTGCTCATCGAGGGCCGGGCCATCCAGCTCCACCCGCTCGTCTGCACGGCCTTCAACGCGGACTTCGACGGCGACCAGATGGCGGTCCACGTGCCCCTGTCCCTCGAGGCCCAGCTCGAGGCGCGGACCCTGATGATGTCCACCAACAACATCCTGTCGCCCGCCAATGGCGAGCCCATCATCGTGCCCACCCAGGATGTGGTGCTCGGTATCTACTACATGAGCCGCGCGCGCCTCGATGCCAAGGGTACGGGCATGGTGTTCGCCGACGTGGCGGAGGTGGAGCGGGCCCACAGCGCGGGGGTGGTGGACCTCCATGCCCGCATCAAGGTGCGCATCGACGATGTGGTCATCGACCCGGACGGCAACCGCGAGGAGCGTTCGCGGGTGGTGGAAACCACCGCCGGGCGGGCCCTGCTGTCGGAGATCCTGCCCGAGGGCATGCCCTTCGAGATGATCAACGACGTGATGGGCAAGAAGGCCATCTCCAAGCTCATCAATTCCGCCTACCGTATCGTCGGTCTGAAGGATACCGTGGTGTTCGCCGATCGGCTCATGTACACGGGGTTCCACTACGCCACCCGTTCGGGTACCTCCATCGGCGTGGACGACATGGAAGTGCCGCCGGAAAAACGGGCCATCCTCGACGTCGCGGAGGCCACGGTGAAGGAGATCGAGGATCAGTATGCCTCGGGTCTGGTGACCAACGGCGAGCGCTACAACAAGGTGGTGGACGTGTGGTCGTCCACCAACGAGCAGGTGGCCAAGGCCATGATGGGGCGTCTCGGTACCGAGCGCGTCATCGACGCCGAGGGCGTCGAGGGCGAGCAGCCCTCCTTCAATTCCATCTTCATGATGGCCGATTCCGGCGCCCGTGGTTCGGCGGCCCAGATCCGCCAGCTGGCGGGCATGCGCGGTCTCATGGCCAAGCCCGACGGCTCCATCATCGAGACCCCCATCACCGCGAATTTCCGCGAGGGGTTGAACGTCATTCAGTACTTCATCTCCACCCATGGCGCCCGCAAGGGTCTGGCGGATACCGCGTTGAAGACGGCCAACTCGGGGTATCTGACCCGCCGCCTCGTGGACGTGTCCCAGGACATGGTCATCACCGAGGACGACTGCGGCACCAGCGAAGGCCTCACCCTCACCTCCATCATCGAGGGCGGCGACGTGGTGGAGGCCCTCGGCGAGCGCGTCCTCGGCCGTACCGTGGCCAGCGACGTGGTCAAGCCCGGTACCAACGAGACCCTGGTGGCCGCGGGCACCCTGCTGGACGAGCGGCTGGTGGAGCAGCTGGAAGAGGAGGGCATCGACGAGGTGCGGGTACGCTCGGTCATCACCTGTGATACCCGCCACGGCGTCTGTGCGGCGTGCTACGGTCGTGACCTGGCCCGTGGCCATCTGGTGGACAGTGGTGAGGCCGTGGGGGTCGTGGCGGCCCAGTCCATCGGTGAACCCGGTACCCAGCTGACCATGCGTACCTTCCATATCGGCGGCGCCGCCTCCCGGGCCGCCGCGGTATCCAACGTGGAGGTGAAGAACGCCGGCAGCGTGCGGCTTCACAACATCAAGCTGGTGAAGAACAGCAGCGGCCAGTATGTGGCGGTCTCGCGCTCCGGAGAGGTGGCCATTCACGACGATCACGGCCGCGAGCGCGAACGCTACAAGGTGCCCTACGGCGCCACCATCACCGTGGAGGACGGGGAAGAGGTGAAGGGTGGTCAGATCGTGGCCAACTGGGACCCCCATACCCATCCCGTGATCACGGAGGTGGAAGGCCGCATCAAGTTCACCGACGTGGTGGACGGGGTGACGGTCAAGGAGGAGATGGACGAGGTCACGGGCCTGTCCAGCGTGGTGGTGATGGACCCCAAGGAGCGTGCCTCGGCCGCCAAGGACATGACGCCGAAGATCCTGCTGGTGGACGACGCCGGCAAGCCCCTCAACATCATCGGCACCACCATCCCGGCCCAGTACCCGCTGCCGGCGGGGGCCGTCATCACCGTGACCGACGGCCAGGACGTGGGCGTGGGCGATGTCCTCGCGCGCCTGCCCCAGGAGTCGTCCAAGACCCGCGACATCACGGGTGGTCTGCCGCGGGTGGCCGACCTCTTCGAGGCGCGTAAACCGAAGGAGTCCGCGGTGCTGGCGGAGGTCACGGGCACCGTGTCCTTCGGCAAGGAGACCAAGGGCAAGCAGCGTCTCATCATCACCGATGCGGACGGCGAGCAGACGGAGATGCTCATACCCAAGTGGCGTCAGGTCACCGTGTTCGAAGGTGAGCACGTGGAGAAGGGCGAGATGATCGTGGACGGTGCGTTGTCACCCCATGACATCCTGCGCCTGCGCGGGGTGGATGCCGTGGCCTCCTACATCACCAACGAGGTGCAGGACGTCTACCGGCTGCAGGGCGTGAAGATCAACGATAAGCACATCGAGGTCATCGTCCGCCAGATGCTGCGCCGGGCCGAGGTCTATGACCCCGGCGATACCCAGCTCCTCAAGGGCGAGCAGATGGACCGCGGCCGCATTCTCGACGAGAATGAGAAGGCTGAGGCCGATGGCGGGCTTCCGGCGCGCTGGGAGCCGCTGCTGCTGGGCATCACCAAGGCCTCCCTGTCCACCGACTCCTTCATCTCGGCGGCATCCTTCCAGGAGACCACACGGGTCCTCACGGAGGCGTCGGTCAGCGGCCGTATGGATCCCCTGCGGGGGCTCAAGGAGAACGTCATCGTCGGCCGGCTCATCCCCGCCGGAACCGGCCTGGCCTACCATGAAGAGCGTCGCCGACGCCGGGCCTTGCAGGATGGCACGGCGGATATGGAAGCCGCCGAGCAGGCCTTCGAGGGGTTGATCGTCAAGGATGACGAGGCCGCCGAGAGCGGCACGGGGCCCGCCGAGGAGTGATCCAGCTGCTGCCCGGGCCGGCAGGGATACGGCGCCGGCCCGGGTAGCGCCACACCAGGGGGGACATTCCCGCCCCCCGAAAGGTCCGGCGCGTGCCGGAAAAAGTGCGAACGGGGGTGCCCGGTCAGGGTGTCGGGCAATTCACGGCCCTTGACATGACGGCCCCGTGACCCTAGACTTTCGCGCCTTTGTTGTACTGGGGCTTCGGGACGAACGGCCCCGGTTTTTTTCTGGTAGCCAACCGAGTTTTGGTTCCCAACGCAGACCGAATACGCGACGTTTTCAGGCACTTCGCACACGTCGCCGGCCTGCTATTCGCCATTTTTTTGTTAGTCGGAGCACATTTTCAATGGCAACAGTCAACCAGCTGGTGCGCAATCCGCGGAAGCGGCGGACCAAGAAGAGCAACGTACCCGCGTTGGAGGCATCGCCGCAGAAGCGGGGGGTGTGCACACGGGTCTATACGACCACACCCAAGAAGCCCAATTCGGCCCTGCGTAAGGTTGCCAGAGTGCGCCTGACCAACGGCTACGAGGTGTCTTCCTATATCGGCGGTGAAGGCCACAACCTTCAGGAGCACTCGGTGGTGTTGATTCGCGGCGGTCGCGTCAAGGACCTGCCGGGTGTGCGTTATCACACGGTGCGCGGCAGCCTGGATACCTCCGGCGTGAAGGACCGCAAACAGGGCCGTTCCAAGTACGGCGCAAAACGACCCAAGGGCTAACCGGCAAACGGTTCGAATAGATCATGTCAAGAAGAAGAGAAGCGGAAAAGCGCGAGATCCTTCCCGACCCCAAGTACGGGAACAAGACCGTCGCCAAGTTCATCAACATGGTGATGTTCAGCGGCAAGAAGTCGCTGGCCGAGCGGGTGGTCTATGGCGCCCTGGCCAAGGTGGGGGAGCGCAGCGATCAGGAACCCCTGGAGGTCTTCGAGAAGGCCCTGGAGAACGTCCGGCCCATGGTGGAGGTCAAGTCCCGGCGCGTCGGCGGTGCGACCTATCAGGTGCCGGTGGAGGTCCGTTCGGCGCGCCAGATGGCCCTGGCCATGCGCTGGCTGGTGGACGCCTCCCGCAAGCGGGGGGAGAAGAGCATGGGGTTGCGTCTGGCAGGGGAGTTGCAGGATGCCTCCGAAAGCCGGGGATCGGCCGTAAAGAAGCGCGAAGACACCCACCGCATGGCAGAGGCCAACAAGGCCTTCTCTCACTACCGTTGGTGACGCCGCGCCTTCCCATCGAACGCAGTAACCAGGAATAAAGAACCGTGCCACGCAAAACCCCAATCGAGCGCTATCGCAATATCGGCATCATGGCTCACATCGATGCCGGTAAGACGACGACCACCGAGCGCGTGCTCTTCTATACCGGCATCTCCCACAAGATGGGTGAGGTGCATGATGGTGCCGCCGTCATGGACTGGATGGAGCAGGAGCAGGAGCGTGGCATCACCATCACCTCCGCCGCTACCACGTGCTTCTGGAGTGGCATGGCCAAGCAGTATCCAGAGCACCGCGTCAACATCATCGACACCCCCGGCCACGTGGATTTCACCATCGAGGTGGAACGCTCCCTGCGGGTGCTGGACGGCGCGGTATTCGTGCTGTGCGCGGTGGGCGGTGTCGAACCCCAGTCCGAGACCGTGTGGCGCCAGGCGAACAAGTACAAGGTCCCGCGCATGGCCTTCGTCAACAAGATGGACCGCTCCGGCGCGGATTTTCTGCGCGTGGTGCGCCAGCTCAAGGACCGTCTGGGGGCCACGCCCGTGCCCCTGCAGCTGCCCATCGGCGCGGAAGAGGGTTTCGAAGGGCTGGTGGACCTCATCAAGATGAAGGCCATCTACTGGGACACGGAGAACATGGGCGCCAACTTCGAGGAGCGGGAGATCGCGCCGGAGATGCTGGAGGCCTGTCAACAGTGGCGGGAGGCCATGGTGGAGGCCGCCGCCGAGGCCAACGAGGACCTCATGGAGAAATACCTCGAGGGCGGTGAGTTGAGCCAGGACGAGATCCTCACCGGATTGCGCAAGCGCACCCTGGACCTCGAGATCGTACCGGCCCTGTGCGGCTCCGCCTTCAAGAACAAGGGCGTCCAGGCCATGCTGGACAAGGTGGTGGAGATCATGCCGTCGCCAGTGGATGTGCCGCCCATCACCGGCCTCCTGGAGGACGAGGAGACGGTGGCGAGCAGGAAATCCAGCGACGAGGAACCCTTCGCCGCCCTGGCATTCAAGATCGCCACGGATCCTTTTGTCGGCACGCTCACCTTCTTCCGCGTATACTCCGGCGTCCTGTCCTCGGGTGACACCGTATACAACCCCATCAAGGCCAAGAAAGAGCGGGTGGGGCGCATCCTGCAGATGCACTCCAACTCCAGGGAAGAGATCAAGGAGGTGCGGGCCGGAGATATCGCCGCCGCGGTGGGCCTCAAGGATGTCACCACCGGTGAGACGCTGTGTGCCATGAACAGCCATATCACCCTGGAGCGCATGGAGTTTCCCGAGCCTGTCATCGCCGTGGCCGTGGAGCCCAAGACCAAGGCGGACCAGGAAAAGATGGGGGTCGCCCTGTCCAAGCTGGCCCAGGAGGACCCCTCGTTCCGCGTCAACACCGACGAGGAATCCGGCCAGACCATCATCGCCGGCATGGGCGAGCTGCACCTGGACATCATCGTCGATCGTATGCGGCGGGAGTTCAAGGTGGAGGCCAACGTCGGCGCGCCTCAGGTGGCCTACCGCGAGAGCATACGCAAGGCCGTGGAGCAGGAAGGCAAGTTCGTGCGGCAGTCCGGTGGTCGCGGCCAGTATGGCCACGTGTGGCTCAAGATCGAGCCCCGGGAGCCCGGTGAAGGCTACGAATTCGTCAACGCCATCGTGGGTGGTGTGGTACCCCGGGAGTACATCCCCGCGGTGGACAAAGGAGTCCGCGAGCAGATGGAGAACGGCGTCATCGCCGGCTATCCGGTGGTGGATGTGAAGGTGACCCTATACGACGGTTCCTACCACGACGTGGACTCCTCGGAGATGGCGTTCAAGATCGCCGGCTCCATGTGCTTCAAAGAGGGGGCAAAGCACGCCAGCCCCGCGCTTCTGGAGCCCATCATGAAGGTGGAGGTGGTGACTCCGGAGGAATACATGGGCGACGTCATGGGCGATCTGAATCGACGCCGTGGCCTGGTCCAGGGCATGGACGACGTGCCCAGCGGCAAGGTCATCCGTGCGGATGTGCCGCTGGCGGAGATGTTCGGCTATGCCACGGATCTGCGGTCGGCCACCCAGGGGCGGGCGACCTATTCCATGGAGTTCTCGAAGTACAGCGAGGCGCCGGCGAACATCGCCGAAGCGGTCATCAAGAAGAATCAGTAATTCAGACAGATAACGAGTGAGGTGGTAACCCGTGTCTAAGGAGAAATTTCAAAGAAAGAAGCCCCACGTCAATGTGGGGACCATTGGTCACGTGGACCACGGGAAGACGACGCTGACGGCGGCGATCACGGTGGTTCAGGC
>JAABTG010000092.1 GCA_011389995.1 Thiotrichales bacterium | reverse complement strand
CCGGCGACTGGGAGCCGTGGATCCTCTACATGCTGCAGGGTGTGGAACTGACCGCGCGCCAGACCATCTGGATCATCGGCCGTATCAAGGCCCTGATGATGGACTACAAGCACCGCATCTGGACCGAGCTGCCCAAGATCTACAGCCAGGACCTGTTGAACAACCTGTTCCGGCACCCATACACCAAGATCGAGGCGCTGCAAAACGACCTTCAGGTGTCACGCCTGACCGCGACCAAGTACCTCGACCGCCTGACCGACGAGGGTTTTGTCGAGAAGCACAAGATCGGGCGCTACAGCTATTACATCAACTTCCCGTTGATGCGGGTCTTCACGGAAATCCCGGACCAGCCCGCGGCGTTTGACGCGCCACCAATGGACATCGAATGATGAGAGTCAAGTAGCCAGCCCGGCGACCCGCCGGGCGATGGGACAGGCTCCATCTCAACTCATCGGTCGGAGATTTCCAAGAATTGCCAGATACAGAGCTTGGAGAGCCTGGATCCGGCCGCGAATCCGCCGCTAGCTGTTTCTGGTGCTAGCCTGACATCCAGCAAGACTTCGCAAGGATGCAATCATGTTGCCTTCGTCGGCTGGCAGGGAAGCCAGTTCGGGTGGCAGCGCGCCGCCGTATGTGCGCCACCGCCCCGAGCGTACTCTCCTCTATCAACTCGTCGAGGAATACTACCCGGCGTTCCAGGCGCACCTGGTGGCGCAGGGCACGGACTTGCCGGGGTATGTGCAGCAGGAGTTCGAGGACTACCTCAAGTGCGGGCGTCTCGAGCACGGTTTCTTGCCGGTGCGTTGCGACAGCTGCCATGCCGAGCACCTGGTCGCTTTCAGCTGCAAACGCCGGGTATTACTCCGGGCATCTTGCCCTCCGCCCTCCGCCCTTCGGGCCAGCCTGCGGCTGTTCAAAATCGCTCCCGGCGATTTTGTCTGTCCCAGCTGCGGCGCCCGGCGCATGGTCGAGAGTGCTGCACTGCTGGTCGAGGAGGTGTTTCCCGAACAGCCGGTTCGGCAGTGGGTGCTGAGCGTCCCTTACCCGGTGCGTTTCTGTTCGCCAGCCGCCCCGAGATCATGGGCAGAGTGCTCGGTATTGTCTACCGCTGCATCGCCACGCATCTGGTCAAGAAGGCGGGTTCTACGTAGGACGGCGCAGGTCGGCGGGGTCACGCTGATTCAGCGTTTCGGCAGCGCCCTCACGAAATCGCCGGGAGCGATTCGGTCGGGATCGACATCGACAAATCGGCAGGCGAGCCGATTTGCACAGCCGAAGGCTGCCGCGGAGCGGTCGGATACAGGGAGGTACCTGGTGAGACCTGTCCGGCCTGCGGCGGTGCGATGCGGATCATCGCCTGCATCGAGGACCCCGATGTCATCGAGAAGATCCTCACTCACCTGGATGGGAAAACGCCCGAGCCCGAAGCCAGCCGGCGGCCGCCGTGCCGGGCGCCGGCGCAGCGGGGGCTGTTTGACGAGAGAGGATAGACCCCAGGATGACCTCGTTTGGGCTGTGTCGTCAGCGGCACGGCCATGGCGGCGGCTGGCCGGGAAAACAGGCGGGGAGGGAGAAAGCGCGCCGGCGCGGCCGTCTCCGGGAAGAGCGTTCGGGTCTGAGACGCGGATCTGCACGCTGATGGATGAGCCGGCGTGGCCTGCCGGCGGCAGATACCCGGGTCGCCCGGGTCGACCGGGCGAGACTAAGCGCTGCGAGCCACCAAAAAGGCGGTTCATACTGCCTATACGCGCCAACATCAATTGAGCCAGGAGGAAGCTATGGAACAGATCGCCCAGTTACATATCGAGAAACTGCCCGAGGGGCTTTACCTGGCCACCAGTGACGATATCCCCGGCCTGGTGGCGTAACGTCGCACCGTCACCGAGACCCTTGAGATTGCTCGTGATGTGGCGAAGAAGCTGATGGAAGCCCAGGCCGAGCGCCAGCGGCCGGCCAAGCTGGCAAGCGTACAGGATAAATTCGACTACCCCCTGATTCTGGGGGCCTGATGGGCAGACTGGCCGGGTTTCGATACCGGCAGATCATCAAGAAGCTGAAGAAGTTGGGGTTTGAGTTCGACCGTCAGGCGGCCGGGAGCCATGAGACCTGGTTCAACCAGCAAAGCGGTAAGTTCACCACCATTCCGAACCATCCGGGCGACATGCCGGAAGGAACCCTCAGGGCTATTCTGAAGCAGGCCGGAGCAGCGGTTGTCGAACAGGCGGGCCTCTTCGCCGGGCTGCAGCCGTCGGCCGCGTGGTCATCCACGGGGGGCAGTTTGATGTCACGCACCGGATTGCGGGCATAGCTGCCCCATTCCTTGCGGGCGACCTCGAAGACATGGCCACGTCGGACCAGGTCTCGTTTCACGGTCGCCGGGGTGACCCTGCGCAGACCCTCGTCGCGCCAGCGGGCGATGTCGATACCGCGGATGCCGGCGACGAAGCGGTGGGCGAGGGTATGGCGCATCATCAGATCCAGGCGGTTGGTCTAGGGCTCGGCACCCTTCTTCAATGGGGTGACTCCTTCCAGGTAGCGCTCGAGCAGTTCCTTCAGCGTGGTCGACTCGGCCTCGCCGCGGGAGACGAACGCGCCCTTGTCCATCTCGACCTCCATCGCGCGCGCCCACTGCTCGGCCTCAGTGCGGGTCTCGAAGGTCTTGCTTTGAACCGGATGGCCCCTTTTGCGGGCCTGGTCTTGCCACTGGTAGGTGTCGCGATTTCTGAAGGAGGCCGTTGTCACACTCCGTTCGTTCGCGAACGACTGTGACAACGCGGTGAGAAATAATGGTTTGGGAACCTGGACGAGGGGCGTCGAGGATCCTAAGTGATTGATTTGATTGGTGGGCGCGGCTGGGATTGAACCAGCGACCCCTGCCGTGTGAAGGCAGTGCTCTCCCGCTGAGCTACGCGCCCGTCAAGGCGGCGAATAATACGTAGGGGCGGGGGTGCGGTCAACGGCAAAGGACCGCAGGCCGGATGGGACGAGGGGCCGCGGGGAATGGTTCCCCCGGGTGGCGGCCTGAAAAACCTTTAGGATTCAATACCCCCCGGATAGGGGCGTGACGTCATTGCGAGCGGCTCGGGACAATGACGTCACGGCAGGGGCACTCCATGTCCCTGGCTCATTTCCCTGGCCCATGTCCCTGGCCCATGTCCCTGGCGCATAGCTGAGGAGGCCGGCATGGCCCCCCGGGGGTTCACAGTGGCCAGCGCCAGGCGTCGGCCTCGGGCAGGTCGACGCCGTGCTCGTGGGCGTAGTGGCGGCATTCGATCTGCAGGTTCTTGAGATGCTCCTTGACGTGGGCGCCGGCCACCTGGATGCGGGGCACGCGGTCGATGGCGTCCATGGCGAGGCTGAAGCGGTCGATCTGGTTCTCGATGGCGAGCTCCAGGGGGGTGTTGATGTTGCCCTTTTCCTTGTAGCCCCGCACGTGGAGGTGGGCATGGTTGGTGCGCCGGTAGGCCAGGCGGTGGATCAGCCAGGGGTAGCCGTGGAAGTTGAAGATGATGGGCCTGTCCCGGGTGAACAGGCTGTCGAAGTCGCGGTCCGGCAGGCCGTGGGGGTGTTCGCTGGGCGGTGTCATGCGGAACAGGTCCACCACGTTGATGAAGCGCACCTTGAGGTCCGGGAAGTGCTCCCGCAGCAGGGCGGTGGCGGCGAGTGCCTCCTTGGTGGGGATGTCGCCGCAGCCCACCATCACCACGTCGGGCTCACTGCCCTGGTCATTGCTGGCCCAGTCCCAGATGCCCAGCCCCTTGGTGCAGTGCTTGATGGCCGCGTCCATGTCCATGTACTGGAGGTGGGGCTGCTTGTCGCAGACGATGACGTTGATGTCGTCGCGGCTCCTCAGGCAGTGATCGGCGGTGGACAGCAGGGTGTTGACGTCGGGTGGCAGATAGATGCGGGTGACCTCGGGGTTCTTGTTCACCACCACGTCGAGAAAGCCCGGGTCCTGGTGGGTGAAGCCGTTGTGGTCCTGGCGCCACACCGTGGAGGTGATGAGGAGGTTGATGGAGGAGATGCGCGCCCGCCAGGGGATGTCCTCGCAGATGGCCAGCCACTTGGCGTGCTGGTTGTACATGGAGTCGATGACGTGGACGAAGGCCTCGTAGGTGGCGAAGAAGCCATGGCGTCCACTGAGCACGTAGCCCTCGTACCAGCCCTCCAGGGTGTGCTCCGAGAGCATCTCCATGACCCGGCCCGCAGGGGACAGCTCGCCGCCGTCGGCGTCCTCGGGCAGGTAATCGGCCAGCCACAGCTTCTTGCTCACCTCGTAGATGGCGTCCAGTTTGTTGGAGGTGTTCTCGTCCGGCCCGAAGACCCGGAAGTTGTCCATGTTGCGGGCCATGATGTCCCGCAGCATGGCCCCCAGGGGGCGGGTGTTGGGGGCGGTCTTCTGGGCCGGTTGGGATACCGGTTGGGCATAGTCGCGGAAATCGGGCATGCGCAGCGGCCGGCGCAGCAGGCCGCCGTTGGCGTGGGGGCTGGCGCTCATGCGCAGGGTGCCCTCGGGGGCCAGCTCCCGCAACTCCGGCACCAGCCGGCCGGCGCTGTCGAAGAGTTCCTCCGGCCGATAGCCCCTGAGCCAGGCCTCCAGTTGCTCCAGATGGGCCGGGTCCTCGTGAATGCCGGCCAGGGGTACCTGGTGGGCGCGCCAGAAGCCCTCCACCTTGTGGCCGTCCACCTCCGCCGGGCCGGTCCAGCCCTTGGGGCTGCGCAGGACGATCATGGGCCAGTGGGCGCGCCGTGGCTGGCCGCTGGAGCGGGCCGTTCGCTGGATGGCGCGGATCTCCTCCAGGCAGGTGTCCAGGGTGGCCGCCATGGCCTGGTGCATGGGTTCGGGCTCGCTGCCGGTGACGAAATGGGGCGTCCAGCCGTAGCCCTTCAGCAGGCTCGCCAGCTCTTCCTCGGGAATGCGTGACAGCAGGGTGGGATTGTTGATCTTGTAGCCGTTGAGATGAAGGATGGGCAGTACCGCACCGTCGCGCACGGGGTTGAGGAACTTGGCGGAATGCCAGGCGGTGGCCAGGGGGCCGGTCTCCGCCTCGCCGTCGCCCACCGCCACGGCCACCAGCAGGTCCGGGTTGTCGAAGGCGGCGCCGAAGGCGTGGGAGATGGAATAGCCCAGTTCCCCGCCCTCGTGGATGGAGCCCGGGGTCTCCGGCGTGCAGTGGCTGCCGATGCCGCCGGGGAAGGAGAACTGCTTGAAGAAACGCGCCAGGCCTTCCTCGTCCTCGCTCTGGTTGGGATAGACCTCCGCATAGGTCCCCTCCAGGTACACCGGTGCCAGTACCCCCGGTGCGCCATGGCCGGGGCCGGCGAGGAAGATGGTCTCCTGGCCGTGGGCCCTGATGATGCGGTTGAGGTGCACGTACATGAAGGAGAGCCCCGGGCTCGCGCCCCAATGGCCGAGGAGGCGTCGCTTCACGTGCTCGGGGCGCAGGGGCTCCCGCAACAGCGGGTTGTCCTGGAGGTAGATCATGCCGGCCGCGAGGTAATTGCAGGCCCGCCAGTAGGCGTCCATGCCCTGCAGCTCCGCGGCGGAAAGGGGGGTGGTCTCAACGTTCATCGATGATTCTCCTCCATAGGGTCCATGTAGTTGCCTCAAAGGGTATTCCCGGGGGGCGGGAGACGGCTTCCGTCTCCGGGGTCGCTGTCATGAAGAGGTTATGACGAGGGGGTGACGGAGCGGTGACCATCAGTCGCCTTCGCTTTCCGCGGGCCCGGACTCCAGGCAGCGGGCGGTGGCGCGGGCGATGGCCAGCTCCTCGTTGGTGGCCACCACCAGCACCGCCGGCCGCGCCCCGTCGGGGCTGATGAGGGTAGCATGTTCGGCGTTGCGGGCCGGGTCGAGGACGATGCCGAGGGCCTCGAGGCCGGCGCCCACGTCCCGGCGCAGGGCGTCGTCGTGCTCGCCCATGCCGCCCGTGAACACCACGGCGTCCATGCCGCCCAGCACCGCCCCGTAGGCCCCGATGTACTTGCGCAGGCGATGACAGAAGATGTCGATGGCCAGGCGGGCATCGCCGTCGCCGTCCGCGGCGCGCCGGCGGATGGCCCGCATGTCGCCGTCGCCGCACAGGCCGAGGAGTCCCGAGCGGCGATTGAGCAGGGCCTCCAGGTCGTCGGCGCCCATACCCGTGCGCCGCTGCAGGTGACATACCACGGCGGGGTCCATATCCCCGCTGCGGCTGCCCATCACCAGGCCCTCCAGGGGGGTCATGCCCATGGATGTCTCCACACAGCGGCCGTGGCGGATGGCGGCGGCACTGGCACCGTTGCCCAGATGCAGGGTGATGAGACGCAGTTCATCCAGGGGGAGCCCGAGGTGGCCGGCGGCGGCCTGGGCCACGTATTCATGGGATATGCCGTGGAAGCCGTAGCGGCGGATGCCATGGCTGTCGGCGAGGTCTTTGGGCAGGGCGTAGCGCCAGACGTGTTCCGGCAGAGACGCGAAATAGCCGGTATCGAACACCGCCACCTGGGGTATCCCGGGTGCCGCCGCGAGGGCCGTCTCGATGCCCAGGCGGCAGGCCGGGTTGTGGAGCGGGGCCAGGTCGTCGAGACCCTTGAGCCGGCGCAGGACCTCGTCGTCCACGCGCACCGGGGCGCGGAATTCGCCGCCGCCATGGACCACCCGGTGGCCCATCGCGGCGATGGGATGCCTGGCGGCGGTGGCTTCGAACACCCGGCGCAGGGCCTGCTCCCGTTGGGAGCCGGGTTCGCCGGCGGGATCCAGGTGCTCCACGGTGCCGCGGTCCAGTTCTTCCTCATGGGCCATGTCGTAGAGCCGGTACTTGAGGGATGAACTGCCGGAATTGATGACGAGAATGCTCATGGTGGCCTGTTGGAGGTGATAGCACTGCCCTTAAGGAAAGGCCCGACCCGGTACGCGCCCGGGTCGGGCTCCTCCACTACAATCACGTATGTGATTGATGCGGCGGCCCCCGCCACGCGGCGCTGTCCTGCGCCGCGGGCAAGACCGGGGCAAGCCTTCCATGGCTTACCCGTTCGCCGGGTACAAGGTCCGCCGGACCTTGTCCTGGGACCGGCTCACCCCTGGGCCGCACGGGAAGCACTGATTCAATCAGCACTTCCCTAAACCTTAGACAACTCCGGAGCCGTATCCCAGGTCGGTGATGCGGGTGGGGCCATAGGTGAACCCTTCTCCATGCTGGTAGAATTTGCCGACACCAACGTTCTATCCGGATGCCCCCATGACCACTGTCAGAACCCGCTTCGCCCCCAGTCCCACCGGCTATCTTCATGTGGGCGGCGCGCGCACGGCGCTGTTCTGCTGGCTCTACGCCCGCAAGCACGGGGGACAGTTCGTCCTGCGTATCGAGGATACGGACCTCGAGCGCTCCACCCCGGAGTCGGTGAACGCCATCCTCGAGGGCATGACCTGGCTCGGCCTGGAATATGACGAAGGGCCCTTCTATCAGACGGCCCGTTTCGAGCGCTACGACGCGGTCATCGAGGACCTCATGGCGCGGGGGCTGGCCTATCGCTGCGATTGCAGCCGGGAGCGTATCGACGCCCTGCGCGAGGAGCAGATGGCGCGCCGGGAGAAGCCCCGCTACGACGGTCATTGCCGGGAGCGCGGCGTGGCGGCGGACGCGCCCCATGTCATCCGCTTCCGCACGCCGCGGGACGGCAGCATCGTCGTCCATGACCTGGTGCAGGGCCGGGTGGCCTTCCCCAACAGCGAGTTGGACGACCTCATCATCCGCCGCAGCGACGGCTCGCCCACCTACAATCTCACGGTGGTGGTGGATGACATGGACATGGACATCACCCACGTCATCCGCGGTGACGACCATCTCAACAATACCCCGCGCCAGATGCATATCCTCGAGGCCCTCGGGCACACCCCGCCGCGCTACGCCCATGTACCCATGATCCTGGGGGACGACGGCTCGCGGTTGTCCAAACGCCACGGCGCCGTGAGCGTGGTGGAGTACCGGGACATGGGCTATCTGCCGGAGGCCCTGCTCAATTATCTGGTACGCCTCGGCTGGTCCCACGGCGATCAGGAGATCTTCTCCCTGGACGAGATGATCGCCCTGTTCGATATCGATGCGGTGAACAAATCGGCTTCCCGCTTCGACCACGAGAAGCTGATGTGGCTCAATCAGCACTACATCAAGGACAGCGACCCGGCGCGGGTAGCCCACCTTTTGAGCCCCCACATGGGGCGCCTGGACATCGACCCGGCCGAGGGACCCGACCTGGTGGAGGTGGTGGAGGCCCAGCAGGAACGGGCCCGCACCCTGGCGGAGATGGCGGAGATCAGCGCCTTTATCTACCAGGACTTCGACGACTATGACGAGGGCTCGGCCAAGAAGCATCTGCGTCCCGTGGCCCTGGGGGCGCTGGAACGCATGCGTGGCGTGTTGGCCGAACTGACCCCCTGGAGCACTGGCGCCCTCCACGACGCCGTGGCCGGTGTCAGCGAGGAGCTCGACCTCAAGATGGGCAAGGTGGCTCAGCCCCTGCGGGTGGCGGTGACGGGACGGGCGGCCTCCCCCGGCATCGATGTCACCCTCTACCTGGTGGGGCGCGAGCGCACCCTGGCACGGGTGGACCGCGCCATCGCCCATATCCGCCGGCGCCAGGAGGCGCAATAGCCGGCCAACCCCGGTGGTGCCGGCGAGGTCCGTGACGTTTCAACCGCTGTAACCTGCTCTCACGGAGGCACGGAGCGCACGGAGGACAGATGGCACCCGAAACCAACGTTGTCCAATGAGTACGTTGTGTGCTTGTGTTGGCGCAATAATCCTCCTTCCCGAGACTCTCTGGAACCCCGTGCCTTAGCCCGAGACAAAGCGCTGTTTGCGCATGAACCGGAATGCCCATGAATACTGAGCCCACCCGTCCCTCCAACTTCATCCGCGACATCATCGAGGCCGACCTCGCCGCCGGCCGGCACCGAACCATCCGAACACGGTTTCCGCCGGAGCCCAACGGCTACCTGCACATCGGCCATGCCAAGTCCATCTGGCTGAACTTCGGCGTGGCGGAGGACTATCGGGGCGCCTGTAACCTGCGCTTCGACGACACCAATCCCCACAAGGAGAATCCGGAGTTTGTGGCCGCCATCCAGGACGACGTGCGCTGGCTGGGCTACGACTGGGCGGACCGGCTCTATTTCGCCTCCAACTATTTCGAGGAGCTCTACGGCTTCGCCGTGGAACTCATCGAGAAGGGCCTCGCCTTCGTGTGCGAGCTGGACGCCGAGGCCATGCGGGCCTACCGCGGCACCCTCACCGAGCCCGGCCGTCCGAGCCCCTACCGGGAACGCCCCGTGGCCGAGAACCTGGACCTCTTCAGGCGCATGCGGGCGGGCGAATTCCCCGATGGCTCGCGGGTCTTGCGGGCGAAGATCGACATGGCGGCGCCCAACATGAACATGCGGGACCCCGTGCTCTACCGCATCCGCCACGGCGTCGTGCACCACCAGACCGGTGCCGAGTGGTGCCTGTATCCCATGTACGACTTCACCCACCCGGTATCCGATGCCCTCGAGGGCATCACCCACTCCCTGTGCACCCTGGAATTCGAGGACCACAGACCCCTCTACGACTGGGTGGTGGAGCACGTGTCGGTGCCCGGCCGGCCCCGCCAGATCGAGTTCGCCCGCCTCAATCTCAAGTACACCGTGATGAGCAAGCGCCGGCTCACGGAGCTGGTGGAACAGGGCCATGTAGCGGGTTGGGACGACCCCCGTATGCCTACCATCGCCGGCCTGCGCCGGCGCGGCGTGCCGCCAGCGGCCATCCGGGATTTCTGCCGTCGGGTGGGGGTCACCAAGGCCGATGCCATGGTGGAGATGGGGGTGCTGGAGAACTGCGTGCGCGAGGATCTGGACGCGACGGCGCCGCGGGCCATGGCGGTGCTGCGGCCCCTGAAGGTGGTCATCGACAACTATCCCGCGGATACCACCGAGACCCTCGAGGCCCCGCGCCACCCCAAGGACGCTGCCATGGGCAGGCGCGAACTCACCCTGGCCCGGGAGATCTACATCGACCGCGAGGATTTCCGCGAGGAGGCCAACAAGAAGTTCAAGCGCCTGGTGACGGGGGGCGAGGTGAGGCTGCGCAATGCCTATGTCATCCGTTGCGAAGAGGCCATCAAGGACCCGGACAGCGGCGAGGTGGTGGAGCTGCGCTGCAGCTACGACCCCGCTACCCTCGGTGCCGACCCCGTGGGCCGCAAGGTGCGCGGCGTCATCCACTGGGTGCCGGCGTACCAGAGCCTGGCGGCGGAGGTGCGTCTTTATGACCGCCTGTTCACGGCGCCGGTGCCGGGGGCGGGGAGGGAGAACAAGGACTTCATCGCCGACCTGAATCCGGAATCCCTGGTGGTATTGAAGGGCTGCCGTATCGAACCGAGCCTCGCGACGGCCGCCCCGGGTGAGCGCTTTCAGTTCGAAAGGGAAGGGTACTTCTGCCTGGACGGGGACACCGGCGACGCTGGTATCCCGGTATTCAACCGCACATCCACCCTGCGGGACAGCTGGTCGAGGACAGAGGCGGGAGGCTGATGCCCGAGGCCAGTAATGGTGTCAGGAACCAGAAAAAGGTGTCAGGAACCGTTTCCTCCGGGAAACGGTTCCTGACACCTTTTTCTGTGGGCGGAGCTTGACAGGAGGGCCTCAACCCTATACTTTTCCGCGTCTTCAAACGGGGCCATAGCTCAGCTGGGAGAGCGCAACACTGGCAGTGTTGAGGTCGGCGGTTCGATCCCGCCTGGCTCCACCAAGTTTTAGAGGCTGGATTCGCTCCAGCCTTTGTTTTTGCAGGGTCCTCGTCCCCATCGTCTAGAGGCCCAGGACACCGCCCTTTCACGGCGGCGACGGGGGTTCGACTCCCCCTGGGGACGCCATTTCAGGCGCTTTTGAGGTTTGGTTTCACTGATGGTGGGTAACGGGCCGGCACCCATCCCTCGGCTTTGCGGTCGCAATCCCCGCTTCCTTGCCATGGGCCGGTATGGTGGGGTCGCGACGTCATGGCCGTCCCCGGCAGGTCCGTTGCCCCGTGGCCGGCCCGGCTGCGAGGTGGATACCCGGCCCGGGTTTCTGAACCCCGCCACACAAATTGCCCGGCGCGTACCTCGCGCAATTCACCCCCCGACCGTATAATCCCCGCCGGCGGCGTCCCCTGGCGCCGTGCCTGGCCCCTCGACGGGGCTTTTCGCTTTTAGCGCATATTCGATGGGGAGAGGGCATGAAGGTTCTGGTAACCGGATCCGCGGGTTTCATCGGGGCGGAGTTGAGCTTGCGCCTGCTGGAGCGGGGCGACGAGGTCATCGGGGTGGACAACCTCAACGACTATTACGACGTCAATCTCAAGAAGGCGCGCCTGGCACGGCTTACCTCCAACAAGAGGTTCACGGATGTGCGCCTCGATATCGCCGACCGCAAGGGCATCGAGATGCTGTTCTCCCAGGCCCGCCCCCACCGGGTGGTGAATCTGGCGGCCCAGGCCGGCGTGCGCTACTCCCTCATCAACCCCCATGCCTACGTGGACACCAATGTGGTGGGCTTCATGAACCTGCTGGAGGGGTGCCGCTACAACGACGTGGAGCACCTGGTCTACGCCTCCTCCAGCTCCGTTTATGGCTCCAACACCAAGCTGCCCTTCTCGGTGCATGACAACGTGGACCATCCGGTGTCCATGTACGCGGCCACCAAGAAGGCCAACGAGCTCATGGCCCACACCTACAGCCACCTCTACAGCCTGCCCACCACGGGACTCAGGTTCTTCACCGTCTACGGCCCCTGGGGCCGGCCCGACATGGCCCTGTTCCTGTTCACCCGCAAGATCCTGGCGGGGGAACCCATCGACGTCTTCAACTACGGCAAGCACCGCCGGGACTTCACCTACATCGCCGACATCGTGGAGGGCGTCATCCGCGTACTGGACCAGCCCGCCACCCCCAACCCCGAGTGGTCCGGCGACGCCCCGGATTCGGCCACCAGCAACGCGCCCTACCGCCTTTACAACATCGGCAACAACAACTGGGTGGATCTGTCCCACTATATCGAGGTGCTGGAGGATTGCCTGGGCCGCAAGGCCGAGCGCAACCTGCTGCCCCTGCAGCCCGGAGATGTCCCCGATACCTTCGCCGATGTGGATGATCTGGTAAGGGATCTGGATTATCGGCCGAATACCAGCGTTGAGGATGGCATCCGCCGCTTCGTGGACTGGTATAAAGACTACTTCGGGGTATAAGCACGATGAGCCACGGCAGAAAGATTTCCGTGATTGGATTGGGCTATGTGGGCCTGCCGGTGGCGGTGGCCTTCGGCAAGCAGGCCAGGGTCATCGGCTTCGACGTCAACGCCACCCGCATCGAGGAGCTGAAGACGGGCCACGACCGCACCCTGGAGGTGCGGGACGGCGACCTCCGGCACACCGACATCCTCTATACGGACAACAAGGATGACCTGCGCGCGGCGGATTTCCACATCGTCGCGGTACCCACTCCGGTGGATGCCGCCAGCCAGCCGGACCTCACCCCCATGCTGCGGGCCTCCGAGACGGTGGGGGATATCGTCAAGAGAGGGGACATCGTGGTCTACGAGTCCACGGTCTACCCCGGGGCCACGGAGGAGGACTGCATACCCATCCTGGAGGCCCGGTCCGGCCTCAAGGCGGGGGTGGATTTCACCGTCGGCTATTCTCCCGAGCGCATCAACCCCGGCGACCACGTACATACCTTCACCAAGATCACCAAGGTGGTGTCGGGTCAGGATGCCGAGACCCTGGACATCGTGGCGCGGGTCTACGAGTCAGTGGTGGAGGCCGGCGTGCACCGTGCCGCCAGCATCAAGGTGGCGGAGGCGGCCAAGGTCATCGAGAACACCCAGCGCGACCTCAACATCGCCCTCATGAACGAACTGGCGCTCATCTTCGACAAGATGGGCATCGACACCCTGGACGTGCTGGAGGCCGCGGGTACCAAGTGGAACTTCCTGCCCTTCCGCCCCGGCCTGGTGGGCGGCCACTGCATCAGCGTCGACCCCTACTACCTCACTTACAAGGCCTCCATGCTGGGTTATTTCCCCCAGGTGATCCTCTCCGGGCGGCGCATCAACGACACCATGGGCGAGTTCATCGCCGGCCAGGCGGTGAAGCGCCTCATCCAGGGCGGCAGCGGCGTGCGCGGCAGCGTGGCCACGGTGCTCGGGCTCACCTTCAAGGAGGACTGCCCCGACCTGCGCAACACCCGGGTCATCGACATCATCCGCGCGCTCCAGGGCTATGGCATCGAGGTACAGGTGCACGACGCCCTGGCCGACAGTCATGAGGCCGAGGAGGAGTACGGCATCCGCCTCACCGCCGAGGCGGATCTCAAGCCCGCCTCGGCGGTGTTGATGGCGGTGGCCCACGAGGACTATATCGAGCGGGGTTGGGACCTCATCCAGGGCCTGCTGAAGGACGGCGAAGGGGTGGTGGTGGACGTCAAGGGCGCCCTCGACCGGGCCCGCCAGCCGGCCGGCGTCAACCTCTGGCGGCTGTGAGCCGCGGATCCTCTAATCCCTTCTCAAATCACAGCGGGAACATCCAACCATGAATGTAACCATGATCGGTGCCGGCTACGTCGGCCTTGTGTCCGGCGCCTGTTTCGCCGAATTCGGTGCCAACGTCACCTGCCTCGACGTGGACGCGGACAAGATCCGGCGTCTGGAGGAGGGGGGTATCCCCATCTACGAGCCGGGTCTGGATGAGTTGGTGGCGCGCAACGTGCGCGCCGGCCGTCTCGGCTTCACCACCGACTTCGAGCAGGCCATACCCGGGGCCGACCTGGTGTTCATCGCCGTGGGTACTCCCACCCGCCGGGGCGACGGCTACGCCGACCTCAGCTACGTCTACGGTGCCGCCAGGGACGTCGCCCGCCACATGCAGGGCTATACCGTGGTGGTGGACAAGTCCACGGTGCCCGTGGGCACCGCGCGCCAGGTGCAGCGGGTGATCTCGGAGGAGAATCCTCAGGCGGATTTCGATGTCGCCTCCAACCCCGAGTTCCTGCGGGAGGGCGCCGCCATCACCGATTTCATGCGCCCCGACCGCGTGGTGCTGGGGGTGGAGAGCGAGCGGGCGGAAGGGCTGCTGCGGGAACTCTACCGTCCCCTGAACCTCATCGAGAGCCCCATCCTGGTGACGGGCCTGGAGAGCGCCGAACTCATCAAGTACGCCTCCAACGCCTTCCTGGCCACCAAGATCAGCTTCATCAACGAGATGGCCACCCTGTGCGAACGGGTGGGGGCCGACGTCCACGCGGTGTCCAAGGGCATGGGCATGGACAAGCGCATCGGGGGCAAATTCCTCCATCCCGGCCCCGGCTACGGCGGCTCCTGCTTCCCCAAGGACACCCTGGCCCTGGTGCGCATCGCCCAGGAGCATGGTTCGTCCGTGCGCATCGTGGAGACCACGGTGGAAGTCAATGCCGCCACCAAGGCACGCATGGTGGGTAAGATCCGCGACGCCCTGGGGGGCAGTGAATCGGGCAAGTCCATCGCGGTGCTGGGCCTCACCTTCAAGCCCGAGACCGACGACATGCGGGACTCCCCGGCCCTGTCCATCCTGCCCGTGCTGGTGGAGAAGGGGGCGCGTATCCGCGCCCACGACCCGGAAGGTGTGGAGGAGGCGAAGAAGGTGCTGCCCCAGGGCATAGAGTATGTGGATGACCCCTATGAGACCCTGGACGGCGCCGACGCCCTGGTGATCCTCACGGAATGGAACGCCTACCGCGGCCTCGACCTCGGGCGGGTCAAGGAGCTCATGGCCGGTCGCGTGTTCGTGGACCTGCGTAACATCTACGAACCGGACCACATGCGCGAGCTGGGCTTCGCCTATACCTGTGTCGGAAGGCCCTGAGGTTCATGCGCCCGACGACAGGGAGAGCAGGGCGCTAGAATGTTGGGGAATAGGGAATAGGGAATAGGGAATAGGGAATAGGGAATAGGGAATAGGGAATAGGGAATGACGAAGTCGGTGGCGGAGCCCATGGGTTGTCCGGGTGCCCGGATGTGATCTCCGCGTCCTGCAGTTCGTGAGATAAGGGAAGAAGGCATGTTTTCGGGGAAACCACCCATCACCGATCGCCCCATCCGCTTCGCGGTGGTGGGCTGCGGCCGCATCGGCGTCAAGCACTTCGAGGCCCTGGAGCAGCATGGGAAAAACGCGGATCTGGTGGCGGTGTGCGATGATCAGCCCCGACGCCTGGAGCAGGCCGTCGCCGCCACCGGGGTCCGGGGATATGGGTCCCTGGCGGAACTGCTGGCCGGTTCCAACGCCGATGTCGTGGTCCTGGCCACCCCCAGCGGGCTCCACCCCACTCAGACCATTCAGATTGCCGAGAGTGGCCGTCATGTGATGACCGAGAAGCCCATGGCTACCCGTTGGCGAGGTGGCCTGCGCATGGTGGAGGCCTGCGACAAGAACGGCGTTCGGCTGTTCGTGGTCAAGCAGAACCGGCGCAATTCCACCCTGCAGCTGTTGAAGCGGGCCATGGAGCAAAAGCGTTTCGGGCGCATCTACATGGTCCAGATCAACGTCTTCTGGTCCCGTCCCCAGGCCTACTACGATCAGGATCCGTGGCGCGGAACCTGGGAGTTCGACGGCGGTGCCCTGATGAACCAGGCCAGCCACTACGTGGACCTGCTGGACTGGCTCATCGGCCCCATCGCCGACGTGCAGGCCATGACCGGCACCCTGGGGCGGGACATCGAGGTGGAGGACACGGCGGTGATGAACGTGCGCTGGCGCTCCGGGGCGCTGGGCAGCATGAGCGTGACCATGCTCACCTACCCGAAGAACCTGGAGGGCTCCATTACCATCATCGGCGAGAAGGGCACGGTGCGGGTGGGGGGCGTGGCGGTGAACGAGATCCAGCACTGGGAGTTCGCCGATGCCCACGAGGACGACGCCCTGCTGGAGCAGGCGAGCTACGAGACCACGTCGGTGTACGGTTTCGGGCACCCCCTGTACTACGACAACGTCATCCGCGTCCTGCGGGGCGAGATGGAGCCGGATACCGACGGCCGGGAGGGCCTGCGCTCCCTGGAGCTGCTCATTGCGGCCTACCTGTCGGCAAGGGACGGCCAGCGGGTGTCCCTGCCCCTGCAGTATTGAGGATGACCATGGACTACCAGGTCCACGAAACGGCCATCGTCGATGCCGGGGCGCAGATTGGTGCGGGCACGCGCATCTGGCACTGGGTGCACGTGTGCGGCGGGGCGGTCATCGGGGCGGGCTGTTCCCTGGGGCAGAACGTGTACGTGGGCAACCGGGTGGTGATGGGCGACCAGGTGAAGGTGCAGAACAACGTCTCGGTGTACGACAACGTGACCCTGGAGGACGGGGTGTTCTGCGGCCCGAGCATGGTGTTCACCAACGTCCACAACCCCCGTGCCGAGGTGGAGCGCAAGACGGAGTACCGGGACACCCTGGTGCGCCGCGGGGCCACCCTGGGGGCCAACTGCACCATCGTGTGCGGCGTCACCATCGGCCGCTACGCCTTCGTGGGGGCGGGGGCGGTGGTGACCCGGGATGTGGCCGACCACGCCCTGGTGGCCGGGGTGCCGGCCCGCCATTTAGGCTGGATGAGCCGCCACGGCGAGCGCCTGGACCTGCCCCTGGGCGGGGACGGCGAGGCCGTGTGCGCTCACACCGGCGAGCGCTACACCCTGGTGGCGGGCGTGTGCACACCCCTGGACGGCAACGACTGAGCCCCGCCCTGACGACCGACCGGCCCTCCGGCCGCCGATCCCCAAGGTACCTCCATGCAGTTTATCGACCTCAAGACCCAGTACGAGACCATCAAGGGGGACGTGGATCGGCGCATGGCCGGCGTCCTCGCCCACGGCAGGTTCATCATGGGCCCCGAGGTGGCCGAGCTCGAGGCACAGCTGG
>JAABTG010000091.1 GCA_011389995.1 Thiotrichales bacterium | reverse complement strand
CCGCGGGATCCCCCTCTTCATCGCCTTCGGGTTGCTGATGTCCCTGGTGTGGCTGCGCCTCGATGCCCCCGACGTGGCCCTGGCGGAGGCGGCCATCGGCGCCGGCGTGGCCGGCGTGCTGCTGCTCGCCGCCCTGGGCGACCAGGGAAACGACGGCGACGCCCCGGCCGACCCACCCGCGGCGCGGCCCATAGCCCATGGGTTACTCAACATCCTGACCCTGGGCCTGGCCGCACTGGTGGGTAGCGCCTATGTCCATGCCATCACTGCCGGCGACGTCACCGGGCTGGCACCCCTGGTGGCCGCCCACCTGCCGGCCAGCGGCGTGGAAAACCCGGTCACCGCGGTACTGCTCAACTTCCGTTCCTACGACACCCTGCTGGAGTTGGCGGTACTGCTGACGGCCGTGCTGGGCATCATCGCCCTCGGCCCCGCCCGCGCCCCTCACCGCCCTGCCGAAGCGGTCTTCACCGGCCTCGTGAGTTGGCTGGTGCCACTGCTCATGCTGATGGGCGGCTACCTGCTGTGGGTGGGCGCCCATGCCCCCGGCGGCGCCTTCCAGGCCGGCGCCCTGCTGGCAGGCGCCGGAGTGGTGTTGCGCATGGCCGGTCATCCCGCAGGCGGCCTGCCCGCCGGTGGCATCCTGCGCGCTACGGTAATCGGCGGCGTCGCCCTGTTCACCCTGGTGGGCCTCGCCCTGATGGCGGGGGGCCGCCCCTTCCTCGCCTACCCCGAGGGCTGGGCCGGTCCCCTGATCCTGCTCATCGAGGCGGCGGCCACCCTGGCCATCGCCGCGGCCCTGGTACTCACCCTGGTGGGGGGGCGACCGCAGCGCTGGCACGGCGGCGCGGGCCCGGGACCCCGTTCATGATCGCCACCCAACTGCTGTACGGCCTGCTCGGCGTGGCCCTGTTCGCCCTCGGCGTGCGCGGAACCCTCGCCGACGGGCCCTTCCTGCGCCGGGTGGTGGCCTGGAATGTGGCCGGCGCGGGACTGTTTCTGATCTTCGTCGCCGGCGCCTACGGCGGCGCCGCGGGTGCGGATCCCGTACCCCATGCCCTGGTGCTGACGGGCATCGTGGTGGCGGTGAGCGCCACGGCCCTGGCCCTGGCCCTGGCACGGCGCCTCAAGGAGGCCGCCCGCGATGAGTGACCTGCTGGTATGGGTGGTCGCCCTGCCGCTGCTGGGCGCCATCGCCACCGTGGCCTGGCCGCGCCAGGGCCGGGCCCTCGGCGTCGCTACCGCCCTGGCCACCCTGGGGGCCGCCCTCGGCGTGCTCGCACAGGTCATGGATGGCACGTCCGTTCACCATGAACTCGGCGGCTGGTCCCCCGGTCTCGGCATCGGATTGGCGGCCGACGGCATGGCGGCGGCCTTCCTGGCCATGACCGCGGTGGTGGCCCTCGCCGTCAGCATCCACGCCACGGCCTACTTTGCGCCCGGCTCCCGGCGGGAGGGCTTCTGGCCCCTGTGGCTGCTGTTGTGGGCGGCCCTCAATGCCCTCTATCTGTCGGCCGATCTGTTCAACCTCTACGTCACCCTGGAGCTCCTCGGCATGGCCGCGGTGGCCCTGGCCGCCCTCGGCGGCGGCCGTGCCGCCCTCGAGGCCGCCATGCGCTATCTGGTGGTGGGGCTGGTGGGCTCCCTGGGTTTCCTGGGCGGGGTCGCCATCCTCTACCTGACCTACGGCAGCCTCCATCTCGGCACCCTGGCGGCGGCCCTGGAAGCCAATACCGCCACCTGGGGGGCCCTGGTACTCATGACCACCGGGGTGCTGGCCAAGGCTGCCCTGTTCCCCCTTCACTTCTGGTTGCCGCCGGCCCATGCCAACGCCCCGGCACCGGTGAGCGCAGCCCTGTCGGCCCTGGTGGTGAAGGCCGCCGCTTATCTCGTGATGCGGCTGTGGCTCGACCTCTTCGGCCCGGCGGTGACGCCGGCGGCGGGAATGGTGCTGGGGACCCTGGGGGCGGGGGCCGTGCTGTGGGGGTCATGGCAGGCCCTGCGCGCGGCGCGTCTCAAGCTGCTGGCGGCCTACTCCACCGTGGCCCAACTGGGCTACCTGTTCATGTTCATGCCGCTGCTCATGGTGCAGGCCCCGGGACCGGCCCGGAACGCGGCCCTGGGGGGGCTGGTGGCCATGGCCCTGAGTCATGGCTTCGCCAAGGGCGCCCTGTTCCTGGCCGCCGGCGCCGTGCAGCAGCACGCCGGTCATGACCGCATACGCGACCTCGGCGGCACCGCCCGCGCCCTGCCCGCCACCACCTTCACTATCGCCCTGGCCGGGGTCGCCCTCATCGGCCTGCCTCCCAGCGGCGCCTTCCTCGGCAAGTGGCAGCTCATGGCGGGGGCCATCGACGCCGGCCAGTGGTTCTGGATACCCGTGGTACTGGCGGGCTCCCTGCTGGCCGCGGCCTACGTGTTCCGTCTGCTGGGCCACGCCTTCGGCCCCGGCGAGCGGGCCAACGCCCCCTTCGCCATCACCATCGAGGCCCCGGCCCTGGTGCTGGCCCTCCTCGCCACCGCGGCCCTGGGCCTGGGCGCGGCCCCCCTGTGGCCCCTGGTGGGCGGTCTCGGGGCGCCGTCATGACCCTGGCCACCAGCCTGCCCCTGCTCATCGTCCTGAGTTCCCTGATCCCCGGCCTGGTGATCTTCTTCCTGCCCGAGACGGCCCATCGTCTGCGCACCTCTCTCAACATGCTGGGGGCGGTCACCAAGCTGGCCCTGGTGGCGGTGCTGGTGTGGGGCGTCTCCCAGGGCCACACCTATGAAACGGCATGGCAGCTGGCCCCCGGACTCCACCTCGTGCTCCACGCCGATGCCCTGTCGGTACTGTTCGTGGTGCTCTCCAGCCTGCTGTGGCTGGTGACCACGGTCTACGCCATCGGCTACCTCGAGGGATCGCCCCATCGCAGCCGCTTCTTCGGCTTCTTCAGCCTGTGCGTCACCGCCACCGTGGGCCTGGCCCTGGCGGGCAACCTGGTGACCTTCATCATCTTCTACGAGGCCCTGACCCTGGCCACCTATCCCCTGGTGGCCCATCGCGGCACCCCGGAGGCCATCCGTGGCGCCCGCATCTATCTGGCCTATACCCTCGGCGGCGGCGCCCTGCTGTTGCTGGGGGCCATCTGGCTCCAGCATCTCGCCGGGCCCGTGAATTTCGTCTATGGCGGCGTGTTGGACGCGTTGCCCCCAGAGCTCCATCCCCAGCTCCGCTGGATCTTCCTGCTCCTCATGGTGGGCCTGGGGGTGAAGGCCGCCATCGTGCCGTTGCACGGCTGGCTGCCCCGGGCCATGGTGGCTCCGGCGCCGGTGAGCGCCCTGCTCCATGCGGTGGCGGTGGTCAAGGCCGGGGCCTTCGGCATCGTGCGGGTGGTCTACGACGTCTACGGCGTGGAGTTCACCGCCCGCCTCGGCCTCCTCACGGCCCTCGGCGTGATGGCGGCCATCACCATCGTCTACGGCTCGGTGATGGCCCTGTACCAGGACAACCTCAAGAAGCGCCTCGCCTATTCCACCGTCAGCCAGGTGTCCTACATCGCCCTCGGCACCGCCCTGTTCGGCCCCCTGGGCACCATCGGCGGGGTGGTGCACCTGGTGCACCAGGGGATCATGAAGATCACCCTGTTCTTCGCCGCCGGCAACTATGCCGAGACCCTCGGCGTCCACCGCGTGAGGGAGATGAACGGTATCGGCCGGCGCATGCCGGGCACCACCGTGGCCTTCTCGGTGGCGGCCCTCGGCATGATCGGCATTCCCCCGGTGGCCGGCTTCGTGAGCAAATGGTACCTCGGCCTCGGCGCCGTGAACGCCGGCATGGCGGTCTGGGTGGTGCCGGTGCTGGTGGCCAGCAGCGTGCTGAACGCCGCCTACTTCCTGCCCATCCTCTACCGCGCCTGGTTCCGTGACGCCACCGCCCCGTGGCCGGCGGAGCATATCCCCGCGCGACGCCTGGAGACCACCGGGGCCCTGCTGTGGCCGCCGGTGATCACCGCCTCCCTGGCGCTGCTCACCGGCCTGTTCGCCAGCGCCCCCTTCAGCCCCCTCAACTGGGCCACCCTCATCGCCAGCCGGGAGTATGGGCTATGAGCGGGGTCCTGCTGGTGATGGCCATCCTGGCACCCCTGGTCCTGGCACCCCTGGCCGCCGGGCGCCACGGCCGCTGGATGCCGGTGCTCGCGCCCCTGCCGGCCCTCGCGGCGGCCGCCATGGTGCCCGCCGGGACCACCCTGGAGATCCCGTGGCTGCTGATGGGCACCCATCTGGGCCTGGATGTCATCGCCCGCTGGTTCCTCGCCTCCGGCGCCCTGGTATGGCTGGCCGCGGCCCTGTTCGCCGCCGCCAGCATCAAGGATGGGCGGGCCGGCAGGTTCCGGCTGTTCTTTACCCTCGCCATGGCCGGCAGCCTGGGGCTGACCCTGGCCCAGGACATGGTGGTTTTCTATGCCGGATTCGCCCTCATGGGGCTGTCGGGCTACGGCCTGGTGGCCCACCACGGGGCCAGCCGGGCACGCCGGGCCGGGCGCCTCTACCTGGCCTGGACCATCGCCGGCGAGGTGGCGATCTTCGGTGGCCTGGTGTTCCTGGTGGCGGCCACCGGCACCCACGTGATGGGCGATGTGGCCATCTCACCCCCGGATACCGCCGTGGCCCTGCTGGTGCTCGGCTTCGGCATCAAGCTCGCACTGCCCGGGCTTCATGTATGGCTGCCCACGGCCTACGGCAACGCCCCCGCCGCCGGTGCCGCCGTCCTCAGCGGGCCCATGATCGCGGCCGGTCTGCTGGGCTGGCTGCGTTTCCTGCCCCCCGGCGACCCGGGCCTCGCCGGCTGGGGGGAGGCCCTGATGGCGGCGGGTCTCACGGGCGCCTTCTACGGCGTCGCCCTGGGGCTGCCCCAGGGCGACCCGCGGGTCGTGCTGGGCTATTCCAGCATCGCCAAGATGGGTGTCCTGACGGCCGGCTTCGGCGCCGCCCTGATGAACCCCGGGGCCGCCCCCGCCCTGGTCCTGGCCCTGGCGGTGTATGCCGCCCACCACACCGTGGTGAAGGCCGGCCTGTTCCTGGGCATCGGCCTGCTGGAGAGCCCCCGCCATGGCCGCCTGGCCCGGGGGGGTGTGGTGGTCCTCGCCCTCGCCCTCGCCGGCGCCCCCCTCACCAGTGGCGCCGCGGCCAAGGCCTGGCTGGGGCTGGCCCTGCCCGCGGCCATGGCCCACCTGCAACTGTGGCTGACGGCGGCGGCCGTCGCGTCGGTGCTGCTGATAGGCCGTTTCGTCTTCCTGGCATTCGCCACCGGCCACCAGCGCCACGGCGGCCAGGGGCCGTGGGCGCCGGCCGCCTTCGCCGCCCTCGTACTGACGGCGCTGCTGGCGCCGCCCCTGGTGGCGGCGCCGGCCCTGCTCCTCGGCGGCGGGATGCCACTGCTGGCCGGCGGGGTCATCGTCCTGGCCGCGGTCCTGCTGTGGCCACGGCATCGCCCCATACCCTTCGCCTGGATACCGCCCGGCGATGTATTACATCCCGTCCGCCACGGCTGGGCCGTGATGCGCCGGCGGTGGCGACCGGCCGCGGCACCGGCCGAGGCGAAAACGCCCCCGCGCCGGGTCCTCTCCGCCGCCGACAAGACTTCTGGCCCCCACCCCCTGTTGTCGCCGTGGCACGGTGTGGCCTGGCTGGCGGTGGGAGGCCTTATCTATCTGGCCATCACCCAAGGCGGCTTACCATGAAGGATATGCCGCAGGCACCCTACTTCCCCCTCTCCCTCTGGGAGAGGGATGGGGTGAGGGAACGTTTCGGGGTGAGGCGGCATTTTACTCCTTTGGCAAGGGGCGCCTCGCCCCTTGAAGGTTAGGGAGATATCCATGTCCAAGCTCAATCTCAAACACCTGCGCTACTTCTGGGCCGTGGCCACCCATGGCACCATCGCGCGGGCCTCGGAGGCCCTGCACCTCACACCCCAGACCATCAGCGGCCAGCTTCATGAACTGGAAGGTCAGGTGGGCACCAAGCTGTTCGAAAAGAGCGGCCGCAACCTGGTGCTGACGGACACCGGGCGCCTGGTGTTCTCCTATGCCGACGAGATGTTCCGGCTCAGCACCGAACTGGAGGACGTGCTGTCGGGCCATACCCCCGACGCGCCCCTGATCTTCAACGTCGGCGTGGCCATGGTGGTCCCCAAGTTGCTGGCCTACCGCGTGCTGGAGCCGGTGCTGGCCATGGAGGAGCAGGTGCGACTGGTATGCAATGAGGCCCCCCTGGTGGACCTGCTGGCGGCCCTGTCGGTGCACAAGCTCGATCTGGTGCTCGCCGACAGCCCGGTGAGCCCGGCCCTCAACATCCGCGCCTACAACCACTCCCTGGGCCAGTCGGGCATCACCTTCTTCTGCCGGGAATCGGAGGCCATCAAGTATCGGGACCACTTCCCCATGAGCCTGGACGGCGCACCCATGCTCATGCCCACCAGCAGCAGTTCCCTGCGCCGTTCCCTGGAACTGTGGTTCGACCAGCAGGGGGTCCGTCCGGTGGTGGTGGCGGAATTCGAGGACCGGGCCCTCATGAAGGCCTTCGGCGAGGCCGCCGCCGGCATCTTCACGTCGCCCACCACGGTGGAGGCGGACGTGCTCGCCAAGTATGGTGTAAAGGTCATCGGCCGCACCCGGGAGGTCACGGAGCACTACTATGCCATCTCCGCCGAGCGGCGCATCAAGCACCCCGCGGTGGCGGCCATCACCGAGAATGCACGTACCCTGCTGTTCGCCTGAATGGTGCGCCCACGCCCGGCGACGGCCCCGTCAGGGACAGGCGGGGCATCCCGTTCGAGGCCTTCGTTCACACCGCGGGTTCGTGATGACCGTATCCGGCAGCAGGCCCATGGGATTGAAAAATCCCTGCCGGTGGCCAGAATGACCCGCAGTACCCTCGCCCGATCAGCACACGAGACCGGGCTCTTCAAAATACTCTAAGGAGGACAAACTCATGGCGTTCGAGGAACCAAGCAGCGGTCGGCGACTGGTGGTGGCATTGATCATCCTGGGCGTGCTGGCCACCGCGGTGGCATCGGTGGTGCCTCACTATTCCAACCACTACCGCCTGGACGTGGGGGTGCTGTCCGCCCTCCTCCTGCCCTATCTGGTTTATGGCATATTCGCGTGGATCGCACCCCACAGCGGCCTGCTGCACCTGCTGGGAGGCCTCAATCTGGCCGCCCACCTGTGGCTGGTGGTCACCCAGCGTCTCGTGAATTTCAACGACTATGCCTCCGGCACCATCTACTACGTGCCCCTGGTATTCGCGGTGGTGATACTGGTGGCAGGCATCATGGGTGCCCACCGCGAAGGTACCCGCCTCGCCCCTCAGTGACGGCCCGGGGCAGATGGAGGGGATGGATTGAAGGGTGCATCAGGGGGTGAACCGCCATCCGGGTACGTTTGCCCCCGAAGGGCACAGTGGTTAAGGTTGGGTTGTCTGCTAACAATCGCCAGCCGCCCATGAGACCTCGCCATCTGCTGTATGCCTTCATCGCCGGCCTGCCCGCCATGGCCCTGGCCGGCGAGGCCGATGTCACGGACGTCAACGTGCGCCGCTCCGTGGACGACACCTATCGCTTCAGTGTCACCGTCCATCACGCCGATACCGGTTGGGACCACTACGCCGATCAATGGCAGGTGCTGACCCCTGAGGGCGAGGTACTGGCCACCCGTACCCTGCACCACCCCCACGTCGACGAGCAGCCCTTCACCCGCTCCCTGGGGGGGGTGGCCATCCCCCCCGGGGTGTCCGAGGTGCGGGTGAGGGCCCGGGATTCCGTCCACGGCCACGGCGGCCGGGAGATGGCGATCCGGGTGCCCGACTGATCCCGCCCGCCCCCCTCCTTCCCGCCTCTCTCCGGCAGCCTGATGCCCCAACCACCCTGGCGCTCCCTCCTGGTGCTAGAGGTCCTGTTCGTGCTCACCTGGAACTCGGGCTTCATCGGCGCCGAGTACGGCCTGCCCTACGCCGGGGCCTTCACCCTGCTGCTGTGGCGTTACCTGCTCCTCACGGGCCTCATCGCCATGGTGTTGGCGGTGATGGGGCGCCTGCGCTGGCCCGGCGCCCCCGCCGCCGGCGTGGCGGCCCTGGTGGGCGTGCTGGCCCATGGCGGCTGGCTGGGTTGCGTGCTGCTGGCCCTGCAGCTGGGTGCCCCCGCCGGCATGATCGCCCTGGTGACGGCGCTACAGCCCCTGCTCACGGGCGCCTTCTCCGGGCCCGTGGTGGGAGAGCCCACCGGGGCGCGCCAGTGGGCCGGTCTGGTGCTGGGTTTCCTGGGGGTGGTGATCGCCGTCGGCGCCCGCCTGGCCGGGGACGAGGAGGTGCCCACCGTGGCCTACGTCCTGCCCTTCCTGTCGGTGCTCGCCATCACCACCGCCAGCCTGATCCAGCGGCGCATGGACCGCTACGAGTCGCCCAACCGGCTGCCCGTGGAGCTGGCCATGTTCTACCAGAGCGCCGCCACGGCCATGGCCATGGTCCTGCCGGCCGTGCTGGTGGAAGGCCTCGCCACCGCCTGGACCGGTCCCTTCATGGCCACCATGGCATGGCTGGTGCTGGTGGTCTCCCTCGGCTCCTATGCCCTGATGTGGGTCCTCATCGCCCGCCGTGACGCCACCCGCGTGGCCAGCCTGTTCTACCTCAGCCCTCCCGTCACCATGGTCATGGCCTGGCTGGCCTTCGGCGACACCGTGACCCCCGCCGATATCCTGGGCCTCGCCGTGGCCGCCACCGGGGTGGCCCTGGTGCACCGGGGCTCACGGACCTGATGACTCCCCGCCCCGGGCCCTGACGACGGCCTGCGGCGGGGGTCGCGGCCCACCCTGCTGGATCTCCTGCCGGCCGGCGGTGACAATTCCCCTGTAACCCCCATCGACAGCGCGGAGTTCGAAGTCCCGCCTGCCGTTCGCCCAAGCTAAGGAGGCACCATGGCCGACGCCCCATCCGACAGGCCCGCTGTGGACACCATCAACGAGCTGCTGGCCGCCGCCATCCAGGCACCCTCCAGCCACAACACCCAGCCCTGGCGCTTCTTTGTCGCGGCGGACCACATAGGCCTCTATGGGGACCGCACCCGGGCCCTGCCCGTCAATGACCCCGAGGACCGGGAACTCACCATCAGCTGTGGCTGCGCCCTCATGAACCTGCGGGTGGCCGCGGCCCACCGCGGCCTGGCCGCGGTGGTGGACCATACCCCGGACAGCGCGGACGAGGATCTGCTGGCCACCGTAACCTTCGGCGACGGCGCCGCGGCGCCGGCCGTGGCCCGGCTCCACGACGCCATCGCGACGCGCCGCACCTACCGCCGGCGCTTCGAGGCCCGGAAGGTGGGTGATGAGGAGGTAACGGCATTGCAGGAGGCCGCCCGCGGCGAGGGGGCATGGCTCCAGACCTACCGGGGGGTCACGCCGCGCCAAGAACTGGCCGCCCTGGTGGCCGAGGGCGACGCCACCCAGTGGGCCAACCCCAGTTGGCGGCGCGAACTGGCCATGTGGATGCATCCCCGCCGCAGCGGCGACGGCCTGACCGTCCCCGGGCTCCTGGCGCCGGTGGCCCATGAGGTGGTGCGCCGCTTCGACATGGGCGGCGGGCGGGCCGCCAGGGACGCCGAACTGGCGGAGGAATCGCCCCTGCTGGCGGTGCTGGGCACCCCAAGCGACGAGGTGTGGGACTGGCTCCACGCCGGCCAGGCCCTCCAGCGCGTGCTGCTGACGGCCCACGGCCTGGGCCTCCAGGCCTCCTACCTCAACCAGCCCATCCAGGTGCCGGAACTGCGTCCCCGGCTGCAGGACTACCTGGCCCGGGACGGCCTGCCTCAGATCCTGCTGCGCCTCGGTCATGGCACCGAGACCCTGCCTCCCACGCCACGACGTCCCCTCGGTGACGTCATCGATTGATGCCCGTGGCGGCCGCGGGCGTCGAGGGGCGGGCCGGGGAGGCCAGCGCGGGACCACCACCAGCGAGGACCCCATGATGCCGAGGCAAGCGTGAACATCGTCTGGCTGGGTACCCTGGCCAGTCTGTTGGCCGGCCTCGGCACCGGCCTCGGGGCCCTGGGGATCTTCATGGTGCGCCGCCTCACCCCGAGGGTGGAGGACGTGCTCCTCAGCATGGCGGCGGGCATCATGCTGGCGGCCTCCTTTTTCTCCCTCATCCTGCCCGGCATCGAGTACGCGCGCCAGCGGACCGCCAGCGAGGAGATGGCGGTGGCCACCGTCATCGGTGGTCTCCTCATGGGGGCGGTGGCGTTATGGCTGATCCATCGTTACGCCCCCCACGAGCACTTCGTGACGGGCCGCGAGGGACCTATGGACAAGGCCCTGGGCCGGGTATGGCTGTTCATCATCGCCATCACCCTGCACAACTTTCCGGAAGGCATGGCGGTCGGCGTGGGTTTCGCCGGCGGCGATATCGACAACGGCATGGCCCTGGCGGTGGGCATCGGCCTGCAGAACATCCCCGAGGGCCTCGCCGTGGCCGCCGCTCTGCTGGCGGTGGACTACTCCCGGGCCCGGGCCTTCGGTATCGCCCTCCTCACGGGGCTGGTGGAGGCAGTGGGCGGCCTGGTGGGCAGCGTCGCCGTGTGGGCCGCCGAGCCCCTCATGCCCTGGACCCTGGGTTTCGCGGCGGGGGCCATGCTGTTCGTCATCAGCGACGAGATCATCCCCGAGACCCACCGGCACGGCTACCAGAACCTGGCCACCTTCGCCCTGCTGGCGGGGTTCTCGGTGATGATGTACCTCGACGCCACCCTGGGCTGAGGTGCCGAGGGCCCGCTACCGCTATTGGGCCCGGCGGTGTCATCATCGGGCCTTCGCCGCAACAGAACCCCCCTGCCCAGCCGTCGCGCACCCATGACCTTCGAGATCGCCCTCGTATTCGTCCTCATCGCCGGAGCGCTGTTCCTGTTTGCCAGCGAGGCCCTGCCCATGGACGTCACCGCGCTGGTGATCCTGGTGACGGTGACGGGTATCCCCATCCTCTTCCACTCCGAGTGGCTGGTGGCCCGCGGGGTCGACCTCGAGGCCGCCTTCCCCACCGTCTCCGAGGGCCTGTCGGGGCTCTCCAGTACCGCCACGGTCACCGTGCTGTGCATGTTCATCCTGTCGGCCGGCATCCAGCGCTCCGGGCTGCTCCACGTGGCCGGAAAGCGGCTTTTCCCGATGCTCGGCACCTCGGAGAGCCGCCAGCTGCTGATCATCGCCCTGCTGGTGGGGCCGGTATCCGGCTTCATCAACAACACCGCCGCCGTGGCCATGGCCATACCGCTGGTGGTCAGCATGGCCCGCCAGCGGGGCCTCCAGGCCTCCCGCATGCTGATGGCCGTCAGCTTCTTCGGCATGCTGGGGGGCACCCTGACCCTCATCGGCACCTCCACCAATATCCTCGCCTCCACCATCCTCAGGGACGAGCCCGCCTTCGGCCGCGACATCGGCATGTTCGAGTTCACCCACCTCGGCCTCATCGTCCTCGGGGTGGGCCTGGTCTACTTCCTCACCGTCGGCCGCTGGCTGCTGCCGGCGAAGGATGCCGCCCCCATAGCCCACGAGGAGAGCGAGTCCTACGTGCTGGAACTGCGGGTGTACGAGGACAGCCCCCTGGTGGACCAGTCCCTGGAGGATGCCGGGTTCCGGGACAGGACGGGGGTGGAGGTACTCAAGCTGGTAAGGGGAAACACCGGCCACGAGAAGCGCGCCGAGACCATCAGGGTGGCCGCCGGCGACATCCTGCAGGTGCGCGCCAGCCTGCGCCAGATCATGGACCTCATGACATCGGATCTCACGGAGGTGCTGTCGGACTTCGGCAAGCCCCACCGGGTGCGGGGCGACGGCACCCTGGTATCGGTGTTGCTGCGCAACCGCCTGGTGTTCAATGGCCGCACCGCCGCCTGGGTGGACTTCTGGGAGCGCTACCACGCCCGCCTCATCGGCCTCAGCGCCGAGCACAGCCCGGACCGCAGGCGCCTGGAGAAGGAGAAGCTGCGGGTGGGCGAGACGGTGCTGGTGGAGATATCCGACAGCGCCCTGCACCGCCTGCGCAGACACCCCGACGTGGTGGTGCTGGGAGAGTTCGAGGACGACTATGATCGCCGCAGGATGTGGCTCGCCGGCGGCATCATCGCCGCCGTCGTCGGCGCGGCGGCCCTCACCCCCCTGCCCATCGTCGTGACCGCCATCGCCGGCGTGGTGGCCATGGTGCTCACGGACTGCCTCCCTAAGGAGGAGATGTACGACAGCGTGTCCTGGGACGTCATCTTCCTGCTGGCCGGCGTCATCCCCCTAGGCATCGCCATGACCAAATCGGGCGCCGCCGAGTGGTTGAGCGGCCTGCTCGCCGCCCACGCCGGCGACTGGCACCCGGTGTTCGTGCTGATGGTCCTCTACCTCTTCACCACCCTGCTCACGGAATTCGTCAGCAACAACGCCTCGGTGGTGATCCTGGTGCCCGTGGGGATCTCCCTGGCCGACGGCCTCGGCCTGCCCCCCTTCCCCCTGGTGCTGGCCATCATGTTCGCCGCCTCCACCAGCTTCCTGTCCCCCATCGGCTACCAGACCAACACCATGATCTACGGCACCGGTGTCTACCGCTTCACCGACTTCGCCCGCATCGGCGCGCCCCTGAACGCCCTGCTGATGGTGGTCACCAGCGTCGCCATCTGGCTGTTGTGGCTGGAATGAGGCGGGCGCGGCGCAACGTTCCCGCCAGGGGGCGTCAGTCGTAGGGCTCGGTGTACACGGCAAAGCCCCCGGCCCTGAAGCGCGAGGCCACGGTATCCACCATCCCCGGGTTGCCGCAGGCATAGACGGCGGTGTCGGCGGGGGCGAGCCCGTAGTCCTCGGCAGCGGTGGCCGCGAGGGCATCCACGCGTCCGGTGGCGGCCCGCCAGCCGGCGTTGCGCGGGTCTTCGGGCCGGCTGATGGTGGGCACGAAGGTGATGGTCCCGGGATGGCGGACCGCCAGTTCCTCCAACTCGGCCCGGTAGCCCAGCTCGTCGGCGTGGCTGGCCCCCACCAGCACGATGAAACGCTGGTTCCCCGCACCGCCGTGGAAATGGTCCCGCAACAGCGACACGTAGGGGGCGATGCCCGTGACGGTGGCCACCATCAGGTGCCGGGAGCGGGCGGCGTCGAGGGTGAGGTCACCCTTGGCGCGGCCGCCGAGGGCCATCGTGGCCCCCGGTCGCAGGGGCCGCAGCCGCTCGGCCAGCTGCCCGTCCGGTACCAGCTCGACGAAGAACTCCAGATGGGGCTCGTGGGGTGCGGAGACCAGGGAGAAGGTGCGCAGCAGCCCCGGCACCCCCATCTTCACGTGCTGGCCCGCCCGGTAGTCGAAGCCCGCCGGGCGGTCCATCCTCAGGATCAGCAGCTCGGGGGTGAGGTCGATGCGCTCCCGCAGCAGGGGGTCATCCGCATCCCGGCGGACCGCGGCCTCCTTGGGCGGCGCCTGCCGCGGCGAGCCCTCCCCGCGACCCAGCCAGGCGGCGGTGCGCGTGGCGCGCTGGTGATTGCCCGCGGCGGCCCCTGCCAGCAACCGCCCCAGGGCCGGGTCCCGGCACGCGGCGGCACGCTCCTGGAGCACCGCCCGCGCCCGGCGCTGGCGCTCCTCGGTGGCCATGGCGAGGGCGCGCAGCCCAAGAGGGTCAGGCGTGGCTCCGCCCGGAGAAGTCCTGGACTCGTCCATACCCCCATTTTGGCGAAAGGCCGGCGATGTCGCCAGGCGGCCCCCCCGTGAGGGCGGCGCCCTCAATACAGATGGCGCTGGAATCCCTCGAAAATCTCGCGAATGCTGCCCACCGGGCCCAGTTCCCTCACCGCGTCCCCCACGCTGTGGTATTTCAGTTCGATCAGATGGGGCAGCTTGGCGGTATCCAGCTCGTTCACGCCCCGGGCCACATAGTGGTCGAGCACGAAACCGAGAAATTCCCGCTGGCGGTAGTCGTGGCCCTGGAGGATCCGTTCCCGGTGGGAGGCGACCCGCTGGGCCCGCGTCACCGGCGCCAGGTTGAAGGCGATATAGGCCAGCACGTCGTAGAGGTCGCTGTTTTCGGCCTCCACCAGCCGGCCCACCTCGGCCAGTTGTTCGCTACCGTAGCCTTTCTCCTCCAGACCCTCCAGCAGCTTCCTGCGCGTATCGGGGCGGCCCCACAGGGCGCGCAGTTCATCTTCGTCCCTGAACAACGCGGGCAGGTCGCCGAACAGGCGCTGGACGAACTCGGCGGCGGATATGGGCCTGCCATCCGGGCTCCAGAAGCTGGTGGCGCTCATGTGCTGGATGGTGCGGTACTTGCCGTCCGCCAGCCTGATACGGAGCTTGCGCCGCCTGTCGCAGACACAGGGGCGCTCACCACATATCTCGCAGGGATCCCCCGGTACGATTGGACAGACGCAGGGCTGCCGCTGGCATTGCGGACAGGGCCCCGGTGGGACCACGACGCAGGTGCAGGGGATATGACCGCAGGCCCCGCAGGCTTCGGGGGCCAGGGGCTCGCCGTCCCACTCGGGGTCACTGAAGTGCTCGTAGGCCTTCACGAAGTCGTGGATGGTGAAGTAGTCCTTGCCGTCGTATAGGCGCGTGCCGCGCCCGATGATCTGCTTGAACTCGATCATGGAATTGACCGGGCGCATCAGCACGATGTGGCGCACGTTACGCGCATCCACGCCGGTGGAGAGCTTCTGGGAGGTGGTGAGGATGGTGGGGATAGTCCTCTCGTTGTCCTGGAACAGCCTTAGAAAACGCTCCCCTTCCTTGCCGTCGCTGGCGGTGACCCGCTCACAGTAGTGGGGATCGGTGCTGGCCTTAATCTGGTTGATCAGGTCACGCACCGCCAGGGCGTGCTCCTGGGTGGCGCAGAAGACCAGCGTCTTCTCGCGCTGATCCATCTGCGCCATGAACAGGCCCACCCGATACCGCTCGCGCTCGGCGATCTCGATGACCCGGTTGAAGTCGTCCTCGGTATAGCGCCGGCCCGTTTCCACCTCCCCCTCGATGACCTGATCGTCGGCGGTATAGATATAGTCATCCAGGGTGGTGGCGATCTGGCGCACCTTGAAGGGGGTCAGGTAGCCGTCATTGATGCCTTCCTTGAGGGAGTAGATATAGACGGGCTCGCCGAAGTAGGCGTAGGTGTCGGCATTGTGTTTGCGCCTGGGCGTCGCCGTCAGGCCGAGCTGTACGGCCGGCCGGAAGTACTCGAGTATGCCGCGCCAGTTGCCCTCGTCGTTGGCACCACCGCGGTGGCACTCGTCGATGACGATGAAATCGAAGAAGTCCGGCGGGAATTGTTCATAATTGGCGCCGAAACTGGGCACCGGATTACCCTCGGCGTCGCGCCCGGTCATGAAGGTCTGGAAGATGGTGAAGAAGACATTGCCATTCTTGGGCACCCGGCCCCGCTTGCGGATGGCCTCCGGGTCGATGCGCACCAGGGCATCCTCGGGGAAGGCCGAGAAGTCGTTGAAGGCCTGATTGGCGAGGATGTTGCGGTCGGCCAGGAACAGCACCCGCGGCTGGCGGGCCGGAATCCCCGAGGCCCGTGCCGCCAGGCTCCAGCGGGCATGAAACAGCTTCCACGCAATCTGGAAGGCGATGGCGGTCTTGCCGGTGCCGGTGGCGAGGGTCAACAGGATGCGGTCGCGCCCGGCGGCAATGGCCTCCAGGGCCCGGTTGATGGCGTTGTGCTGGTAATAGCGGGCCTGCCAGAAGCCGCCCTTGTCCTCGAAGGGCACGGCGCCGAAGCGCTCGCGCCAGCCGTTGGTGGCCTCGTCCGCGTCGCCGAAGGTCTCGGCCCACAGGTCATCCGGTGAGGGATAGGCATCCACCGGACCTTCCGCGCCGGTGCCCATGTCCACCCTGTAGATGCCGTCACCGTTGGTGGAGTAAGCGAAGGGGGCCTGCAGGCGCCCGGCGTAGCGCTTGGCCTGGGCCAGGCCTTCGGTGACCGCCAGAGCGCGCTTCTTGGCCTCTATCACCGCGAGCTTCTGGCCGCGATACATCAATACGTAGTCGGCAATATCCTGCTTGGCGCGTTTGCCGGCACCCTGCAACCGACCCAGGCTGATCACCTCGCGCCGCACCCGGCTGGCCTCCACCACGCCCCAACCCGCCGCCTTCAGGGCCGGGTCGATGAGTTCGGCGCGGGTCTCGGCCTCATTCACTATTCGGCTCCCGCAAGCATGTTCATGATCAGGCGGATCATGGTTTCCATGTGGGACGGGTCCGATTCGGCCACCAGCAGGGTCAGGGCCGCGAGCCCGACATCGTTGATGACCGGTTCGCCGGCCCCGTTCAGCAGGCGGCCGTTGCGGTGGAGAAAATCCACGAACAGGAAGGCGGCGCTGCGCTTGTTGCCATCGGAGAAGGGGTGGTTCTTGACCACGAAGTACAGCAGGTGCGCCGCCTTGGCCTCCACCGTGGGATAGGCCGGCTCGCCGAACACGCTCTGGTCGAGGTTGCCCAGCAGCGAAGCCAGACCGTCGCCCCGGTCCCGGGCGAACAGTTCGGTGGCCTCGTCCCGCGCCATCAGCTCGGCCTTCAGGCCGTCGAGGGCGGCCCGCGCCTCGTCCAGTGTGGGCAGGCGCCCGCCCGGCTGCGCCCGCGGGTCCGTGAGCAGGCCTTCATCGTAGCGTTGCAGCAGCAGAAAGGTCTGGGCATAACGGGCCACGATATCCACCAGCCCGCGCCCACTGCTCGTATCCAGGGCCGGGCTCCGGGCCGCCTTGCGCACCAGGGCCATGGCCGCCTCCAGCTCACGGGCATTGGCCTCGAGGCGCTGGCGGCTCAGGGTCCAGCCCTGGGTCAGGTGTTCGCGCAACACGCGGGTGGCCCATTGGCGGAACTGTACGGCACGTCGGGAATTGACGCGGTATCCGACAGAAATAATGGCATCCAGATTATAGTGTCTGATAGGCCGCCTTACC
>JAABTG010000090.1 GCA_011389995.1 Thiotrichales bacterium | reverse complement strand
CCCGACGGCATCTGCCTGGACGCCGAGGGCGCCCTGTGGATGGCGTCCCCCGGCACGGGGGAGCTGCTACGGGTGGCGCCGGGTGGCAACCTGCTCGCCCGTTGCGCCACCATGGGCACCCCCTACGCCTGCATGCTGGGCGGCGCCGACGGGCGTACTCTCTACGTCTGCAGCGCCGAGACCGACAGCCCCGAGGACGCCCCACGCCTGCGCAGCGGCCGCATCGAGCAGGTGCACGTCGAGACGCCAAGTGCCGGACTGCCCTGAAAAAAAGGTGTCAGAACAAAAACGGTGTCAGGAACCGTTTCAGCAGAAACGGTTCCTGACACCGTTTTTCTGGCGCCTGACACCGTTTAGCGCCTGCGGCGCTGGGAGAGGAAAGTGCAATTATTCGAACCAAGGAGCACGGCATGAACCACCTGCATCCCGATACCCTGCGTGGCCAGCGTGCCCTGGTGACCGGCGGCAACTCAGGCATCGGCGCCGCCGTCGCCCGCGCCCTGGCCATGGCCGGCGCCCGGGTGGCCATCAACTATGTGGCCGATGTCGAGGCCGCCGACCGGCTGGTGAATGAGATCCGCGCCGACGGCGGCGAGGCCCTGGCCATCCGCGGCGATGTCAGCAGCGAGGACGAGGTGCGCGCCATGTTCCACACGATCATCGACGCCTGGGGCAGCCTGGAGATCCTGGTGGCCAACGCCGGTATCCAGCGGGACGCCCCCTTCCACCGCATGACCCTGCAGCAATGGCAGCAGGTTCTGGACGTCAACCTCACGGGACAGTTCCTGTGCGCCCGCGAGGCAGTGGCGGAATTCTGCCGTCGCGGCGTCATCCCCGAGGTCTCCTGTGCCGCCGGCAAGATCATCTGCATGTCCTCGGTGCACGACGTCATCCCGTGGGCCGGCCATGTCAACTACGCCGCCTCCAAGGGCGGCCTGATGATGTTCATGAAAAGCCTGGCTCAAGAGGTGGCCCACGAGCGCATCCGCGTCAACGCCATCTCCCCCGGCGCCATCCGCACCCCCATCAACCGCGCGGCCTGGGAGACCCCCGAGGCCGAGGCGGATCTGCTGCGGCTCATCCCCTACGAGCGGGTGGGGGATCCCATGGACATCGGCCACGCCGCGGTGTGGCTGGCCTCCGATGCCTCGGACTACGTCACCGGTACCACCCTCTACGTGGACGGCGGCATGACCCTGTACCCCGGCTTCCGCGAGGGCGGCTGAGTGGTCCCCGGCTCACCTCCCTTCGTGCGCCTGGGACCCGACTCGTGCCGGGACCCGACGACTGCCGGCCTGGCGGAATGGTGGCTGGCCAACGGCATCGGCGGCTACGCCGGGGGCACCGTGTCGGGGGCCCTCACCCGCTGCTACCACGGCCTCCTCATCGCCCCCCTCCAGCCGCCCCTGGGGCGCACCCTGGTCTTCACCAAGGCCGATGCGGTACTGGTCGACGGCCACCGCGAGACCCCACTCCACACCAACCATTGGGGCGGCGGGGTGGTGGCGCCCCAGGGCTGCAGGCACCTCCAGGGCTTTCATCTGGACCGCGGTCTGCCGGTGTGGCGTTTCGCGGTGGAGGGGCTGGAGCTGGAGCAGCGCATCTGGATGGATCACGGCGAAAACCGCACCCACGTGGCCTTCCGCTGGACCGCCGGCGAGCGTGACGCGGCGCCGCGCATCCGCCTGGGCCTCCTGGCCGCCTGGCGGGATCACCATGGCGTCGGCCAGCCCGGCGCCGCCCTGATCCACGGCGAGCTGGTGGACGACGGCTTGCAGGTCATTCTGGCTGGTGAGCGTCGGCTGAACATCCACGGCGACGGCGCCGCCTTCACCACCGACCATACCTGGGTGGAGAACTTCTCCCTCGACCGGGAACGGGAGCGGGGCCTCGAGGACCGGGACGCCCACCTGCGGGTGGGGATGGCGGAGATCACCCTCGAACGCGACCGCTGGATGGGGATCGCCGTGGCCCTGGACGAGCCCTGCCGCATCGACCCCGGCACCGCCCTGGCGGCGGCCCTGGAACGCCGGGAGGCCCTCCACACCACCGCCCTGCCGGGCATTCCCCCTGCCGCCGTATCCCCCTGCATCACCCAACTGGTGGATGCCGCCGACGCCTATCTGGTACACCTCGGCGGCCCGGGCGAGACGCCCCGCGCCTCCGTCATCGCCGGCTATCCGTGGTTCGGCGATTGGGGCCGGGACACCATGATCGCCCTGCCCGGCCTCACCCTGGCCACCGGTCGTTCCCACCTGGCCCGGGAGGTGCTGCTGGCCTTCGCCGACCATGTCAGGGAGGGCATGGTGCCCAACCGCTTTCCCGATGCCGGCAGCGCCCCGGAGTACAACACCGTGGACGCCGCCCTGTGGTTCATCGAGGCCTGGCGCGCCTACTTCGAGGCCACCCTGGACCGCGCCACCCTCAACGAGGTGTTTCCGGTGCTGGCGGGCATCATCGACGCCTACCGCCGGGGTACCCGCTATGGCATCGCCATGGACCCCGCCGACGGCCTGATACGGGCCGGCGAACCCGGCCAGCAACTCACCTGGATGGACGCCCGGGTGGACGGGCGGGAGGTCACCCCCCGTCACGGCAAGCCGGTTGAGGTCAACGCCCTGTGGTTCAACGCCCTGGCCACCATGGTCTCCCTGGCCCGGGTGCTGCGCCGGGACGGCGGCGATTTCGGCGTGCTGGCCCGGACCGCAGGGGCAGGCTTCGGGCGCTTCCGGCGCCCCGCCGGCGGCCTCTATGACGTCATCGACGGCCCCGATGGCGATGACGACGCCATCCGCCCCAACCAGATCCTCGCCGTCAGCCTGCCCTTCTCGCCTCTGGACGCCGCCGCCCGCGGGGCCGTGGTGGCAGAGTGCCGGGACCACCTCCTCACCCCCTTCGGCCTGCGCTCCCTGGCCCCCTCTCACCCCCTTTATCGAGGACGCTACGCGGGGGGCGTGCGGGAGCGCGATGGCAGCTACCATCAGGGCCCGGTATGGGCCTGGTTGCTGGGCCCGTTCGCCCTGGCCGAGTACCGCGTCAGCGGCGATGGCGACACCGCCAGGGCCCGCCTCGCCCTCATGGCCGGTCACCTGTTCGAGGCCGGCCTCGGCCACATCGGCGAGATCTTCGACGGCGACCCGCCCCACGCCCCCCGCGGCGCCCCCGCCCAGGCCTGGTCCGTCGCCTGCACCCTGGAGGCATGGTGGCGGCTGCAACGCGCCCAGGCATCCCGCCCCACGACCCCGCGGACCTGCCCCACCACACGCCCCCCGGGCTATGAAACCCACCAGCGGAAAGCAACTTAAAGGTGTCAGGAACCTTTTCCGAAACCCGGAAAAGGTTCCTGACACCTTTAAGTTGCTCGGAAAAGGTTCCTGACACCTTTTTAATGTTTGGCTTTGGAGGATGAAATGAACGAGGAACGGCAGCGGTTGGAGCACCAGCGTCAGGGTAGTGAGGACTGGCGCCTGTGGGGCCCCTACCTGGCCGAGCGGGCGTGGGGGACGGTGCGGGAGGACTACAGCCCCGACGGCACGGCCTGGGAATACTTCGACCACGACCAGGCCCGTTCCCGGGCCTACCGCTGGAACGAGGACGGCCTGGCGGGGCTGTGCGATGCCTCCCAGCGCCTGTGCCTGGGCCTGGCCCTGTGGAACGGGCGCGACCCCATCCTCAAGGAACGGGCCTTCGGCCTCACGGGCAACCAGGGCAACCGCGGCGAGGACGTCAAGGAATACTATTTCTACCTCGACGCCACCCCCAGCCACAGCCACCTGCGTTATCTGTACAAGTACCCCCAGGGGGAATTCCCCTACCAGCAGCTGGTGGCGGAGAATGCCCGCCGCGACCGTAGCGCACCCCCCTTCAACCTGCTGGACAGCGGGGCCCTGGACGGGGGCCGCTACTGGGACGTGGAGGTGGGCTACGCCAAGGCGGGGCCGGAGGAGATCCACGTGCGCATCGAGGCCCGCAACCGCGGGCCCCGGGCGGAGCTGATCCACCTCATCCCCACCCTGTGGTTCCGCAACACCTGGTCCTGGGGCGACGACACCCCGCGCCCCGACATCCGCCGTGGCAAGCCCCCCAAGGGCGCCGCCTGGGTGGCCGAGGCCCGCCACGACGAACTGGGGGACTATTACCTCTACGGCGCCCAGCACGCCGAGCCCCTGTTCACGGAGAACGAGACCAACGCCCGGCGCCTGTGGGGCACTGCCAACTCCCACCCCCACGTCAAGGACGGCTTCCACCACCACGTCATCACCAACGACATCGACTCCATCAACCATGAGGGCCACGGCACCAAGTTCGGGGCCTGGAGCCAGTGGCGGGTGGAGGCGGGCCAGGCCGTGACCATCGAGCTGGTGCTGTGCCGGGGGCCCCGCAAGAAGCCCTTCGCCACCACGGCGGCGGTGTTCACGGCCCGCCAGGCCGAGGCCGATGCCTACTACCACGACATGCTGCCCGAGGCCGGTGCCGAGGACGCCCGCATCCTGCGCCAGGCCCTGGCGGGCATGATCTGGACCCAGCAGTTCTTCCACTACGACGTGGGGCGCTGGTTCGCCGGCGATGAGGTGGCCCCCCCCGCCGGCCGCCACCGCGGCCGCAACCACCAGTGGCGGCACCTGGCGGCCCACGACATCATCAGCATGCCCGACAAGTGGGAGTATCCGTGGTTCGCGGCCTGGGACCTGGCCTACCACTGTGCCGCCCTGGCCCTGGTGGACGTGGATTTCGCCAAGGCCCAGGTGGAGCTCATGCTCAATGAGCGCTACCTCCACCCCAACGGCCAGATCCCCGCCTACGAATGGGCCTTCGGCGACGTCAACCCGCCGGTACATGCCATGGGGGCCCTGAAGGTGTTCCGCGCGGAACGGGTGCAACGGGGCCAGGGGGATCACCACTACCTGCAGCGGGTGTTCCACAAGCTGCTGCTCAACTTCGCCTGGTGGATCAACCGCAAGGACGCCCGGGGCCAGAACCTGTTCGAGGGCGGCTTCCTCGGGCTGGACAACATCTCCGTCTACGACCGCTCCCGGGCCCTGCCCCCCGGCTACAGCCTCAAGCAGGCGGACGCCACCGGCTGGATGGCCATGTTCGCCCTCAACATGACGGTGATGGCCCTGGAGCTGGCCACCGAGGACCCGGACTACGAGGACATGGCCATCCAGTGCTACCGCCAGTTCCTGGCCATCGCCGAGGCCATCGCCGGGCGCGGCCCCACGGACATGCCCTCCCTGTGGGACATGGAACACGGGTTCTTCAAGGACCTGCTGGTGGCTCCCGACGGCGGCACTCACCGCATCGACGTCTACTCCTGGGTGGGGCTCATCCCCCTGTTCGCCGCCGAGGTGGTGGACGGGCGCCTGCTGGCCGGGGCGCCCCGCTTCCGTGCCCTGCTGCGGGAGCACAAGGGCGGCCTGTTCCGCGGCAGCTACATCTGCGCCTGTCCCGACTGGGAGAACGCCCGCGGCGAGCACCTGCTGGCCCTGGTGGACCACTCCATGCTGGCCCGCATCCTCGAGCGCCTGCTGGACGAGGAGCAGTTCCTCTCCCCCTTCGGCGTGCGCAGCCTGAGCCGCCTCCACGCCACCCGCCAGGACCTCGGCTACATCCCCGGCATCGGCCAGGCCGCCATCGAGTATGTGCCCGGCGAGTCCACATCGGGCCTGTTCGGCGGCAACTCCAACTGGCGCGGTCCGGTATGGCTGCCCACCAACTACTCCCTCATCCAGGCCCTGGAGAAGTTCCACCGCTTCCTCGGCCCCGAGTTCACGGTGGCCGCGCCCTGCCTGGGGGGCAAGCGGATCAACCTCCAGGAGATCGCCAACCTGCTGGCCCGGCGCCTGGTGGACCTCTACCGCCGCGATGCCGACGGCACCATCCCCGCCCTGCGCCCCGACAGCCCCTTCCACACCGATCCGGCCTGGCGGGACCTGGTGCTCTTCTATGAGTACTTCAACGGCGACACCGGCCGCGGCCTCGGCGCCGCCCACCAGACCGGCTGGACCGGCCTGCTGGCCAACCTGGTGATGCGCCGCTACCAGCGGGACATCACCCCCTGGAGCGGCCTCGACGCCGGCCAGCACCCGGCCTGGATGGACGAGCTGGCCTGAGGCTGCCAGGGTCGACACCTGCTCCACGCCTGGTTGCGGCTACCCAGTCCGGCCGGGCTGTGGCAGCATCGTCGTCAGCCTGATCCTTCCAGCCCGGATTGATCCCCAAGGAGTGTGGCCATGCTCTTCATCACCAACCGTTTCCCGAAGCAGAGTATCCGGACCCGTAGCGGCCGCCATTTCGACTTCGACCTGAACAACAACGCCCCCAGCAATTCCGTGTTCTTCTGCGAGCGGGGGCCCGACGGTGCCTGCACGGAGGTCGGCAGCATCGACTTCCTCGCCCGGGTGAAGAAGGCGGCCCACCGCCAGATCCTCATCTACATCCACGGCTTCTCGAACATGCCCGACGACATCTTCGCCGGGGCCCAGGAATTCCAGGAACTGTGCGACGGGCGCCGCAAGGGGGAGGTGCTGGTGATCCCCCTGGTATGGCCCTGCGACAACGACTTCGGCATCGTCCAGGACTACTGGGATGATCAGAAGTCGGCCGATGCCAGCGCCTATTCCTTCGCCCGGGTGCTGGAGAAGTTCATGGCCTGGCGCAACTCCGAGAAGTACAACCCCCAGGCGGAACCGTGCCTGAAACGCATCAACGTGCTGGCCCATTCCATGGGCAACCGGGTGCTGCGGGAGACCCTGGCGGCATGGAACCGCTACGACCTGGCCAACGGCGTCCCCCTGCTGTTCAGGAACACCTTCCTGGTGGCCGCGGATATCGTCAACGAGTCGTTGCATGGGGGGCAGCGGGGCGAACTCATCTGCCACGCCTCGCGCAACGTGGTGGTCTACTACGCCTCGGACGACCTCGCCCTGCGCGCCAGCAAGGCCTCCAATCTCCGGAACAGGATCGCGTCACGGCGTCTCGGCCACACCGGGCCGGAGGACATGGCTCTGACGCCGTCCAACGTCTATGCGGTGGACTGCGACGACGTCAACACCGCCTATGACCTGCCCAAGGGCCATTCCTATTTCCGCTCCGGGCGCCAGGCGGGCCAGCCGGGAGTGGTGTTCGACCATATCTTCGCGGCCCTCGAGTCCGGCCGGGTGTTCCCGGAGGCGGAGTTTCGGCGCACCACCATCATCCGGGAGGGCTGACCCCCGCGATGGGGAGGCCCCGCCGGCGGCGGGTTTCGCCATCACCCGATCCCGTGAGCTTTGACCGGGAGATGGGCTAAACTCAACGCCCATGACGGAATTAAAATGTCCTTTCTCCATCGTCCTGGCGGCCGCCAGCGCCCGCTGCGGCAACGCCCGCGAGGTGGTGCGCCGGGGGGGCGCCGAATACGACTGCACCGTGCCCGCGGCCCATGCCCTGTGCCGCGAACTCACGGACCACCTGAAGGCCAGGGCCCTGCCGGCCCTGGGCCATGAAGACGACCTCACGGTGACACCGAAGAGCGTCTACGAGCGCATCCTGCTGGGGGGCCTGCAGGGCCTGGGGGCAGCGGGCGACGGGGCGGGCCAGGCCCAGTCCACCGCCGATATCCGGACCACCGTGGACGCCGCACGGCGCCGCCATGGTGGGGTGGCGGCCATCCCCGATGATGAGTTCATTCCCGCTATCGAGGCCTGTACCCTGCGCCGGCGCCGGCGCCGGACCTGACCGGGGCATGGCCGTCTCCCGCCACCGGCGGGCCGGGTCTTTTTGTGGCCCGCAGCACACGAAGCATAAACCGAGGGATTTACTCGGGATTGCATCTCTGGCATCTTGACGGGGCGCGAAAGTTCGTGCGCTTCTTCAGGATTGAGCACCCGGTGTTCGTACCCCACCCCTTTTGAGGTGGGGTTTTTTTTATGGCTCCCGCGGGGGTCGGGGGTCGGGGGTCGGGGGTCGGGGGTCGGGGGTCGGGGGAGGATTTCCCCGGGCGCCCTCGGGCGCAAGCGGGTCACGCGCCTCGGCACCCGGGCTTGGGGATTCCCAGGTCGCCGTGGGAACGTCTCGACCTTGCGACGGTCGTTTATACTGTCCACTCCAGCCGTCTGGCCCGGACACCATCCCGTGTATCATCCCGATGCCCCTCACCCCAACCGGAATCCACCCCCTCCCTTGCTCCCCATGACGCCATCCCGACGCCCGCGACGGCGCCCTTCGACCTGCCCCCCGAAATTCTCCCACGTACTGCAGCCATGGGACTGAAGACCGGTATTTTCCTCGCGGTGCTGGCCGCCGTCGGGGGCGCCATCGGCTGGCAGGTCTATGAGCGGCTCGACGCGGAGGGGACCGCATCCGCCGGCCGGGAGGAAGCCGAGCGGCGGCCGGTGCCCGTGGAGGTGGCGGACATCGCCACGGGGACCATTACCCTGCGCCGCCAGTTCACCGGCACCCTGGAGGCGCGGGCCGAGTTCGTGGTGTCCCCCAAGGTGGGGGGGCGCCTCGAGCGGTTGACCGTCGACCTCGGGGACCCCGTGAGCCGGGACGAGGTAGTGGCCCAAATCGACGACGCCGAGCATCGCCAGGCCCTGGCCCAGGCCGAGGCGGACCGCGCGGTGGCGAAGGCCAACCTGGCGGAGGCCCGCAGTCAGCTCATCATCGCCGAGCGCGAGCTGGATCGCATCGAGGAGCTCCAGCAGCGGGGCGTCAGCTCGGTGTCCCAGCGGGATGTGGCCATGGCCGACCAACTCGCCAAGCAGGCCCTGGTGGAAGTGGGGCGTGCCCAGGTCGCCCGGGCCGAGGCGGCGGTGGAGACCGCGCGCATCCGCCTCGGCTACACCCGGGTGCGGGCGGCATGGCACCAGGGGGACGACCAGCGCAGGGTGGCGGAGCGCTATGTGGACGAGGGCGAGACCGTCTCGGAGAACGCCGCCCTGTTGCGCATCGTGGCCCTGCACCCCATCACCGCGGTGTTTCACGTCACGGAACGCGACTATGGGCTGCTGGTGTCCGGCCAGCGGGTGGAAATAGGAACAGACGCCTATCCCGGGCAGACCTTCCCGGGAGTCATCTCCCGCATCGCCCCGGTGTTCCGGGAGGATACCCGTCAGGCCCGGGTGGAGGTGGCGGTGGAGAACCCGGACCTGCGCCTCAAGCCCGGCATGTATGCCCGCGCCCGGGTGGTGCTGGATGCCGTGGACGATGCCACCATCGTGCCCGAACAGGCCCTGGCCAAACGCGACGGCGGGGTGGGGGTGTTCGTGCTGGCCCCGGACAGCGGCCGTGCCCGCTGGCGTCCCGTCACCCCGGGCATTCGCGAGGCCGGCCGGGTACAGATCAGCGGCGAGGGCCTGGAGGGCCGGGTGGTGACCCTGGGCCAGCAATTGCTGGAGGACGGCTCCGAGGTGGTGGTGGCGGACGCCGGCGGGCAACGCCCATGAACCTGTCCCGCGCCAGCGTGCACCGCCCGGTGTTCACCGCCATGGTGACCCTGATGGTGGTGGTGCTGGGCTCCATGGCCCTCTCCCGCCTGCAGATCGACCTCCTGCCCAGCATCGAGCTCCCCACCCTCACGGTGCGCACCCAGTTCGACGGCGCCGACCCGGTGGTGATGGAACGCCTGGTGACCCAGATCGTGGAGGAGGTGGTCGCCACCGTGCCCGGCGTGGAGGAGATGGTATCCCAGTCCTACGAGGGCAACAGCAGCGTGCGGGTGAGCTTCGGCTGGGGCACGGACATCGATACGGCGGCGGTGGACGTGCGCGCCACCCTGGAGGACGAGATCAGCGAACTGCCCGACGACGTGGTGGGGCCGCGGGTGAGCAAGTTCGACGTGGACAGCTTTCCGGTGGTGCTACTGGGGGTCTCCAGCTGGCTGGAGCCGGTGGAGCTGACTCAATTGGTGGAGGAGCAGCTCCGCTACCGCTTCGCCCGCCTGCCGGGGGTGGCCCAGGTGGATCCCTGGGGCGGCTTCAACCGCGAGGTGCGGGTGGAACTGGACCCGGCCCGGGTGACCGCCCTGGGGCTGCCCCTCCATGACATCACCGAGGCCCTGCGCGACGCCAACCTGGATCTGCCGGCGGGCAAGATCGAGGAAGGCCAGCACGAGGTCACCCTGCGCGCCCCCGCGGAATTCCGCGACCTGGACCAGATCCGCGACACGGTGATCAGCCGCCGCGACGGCGTCACCATCACCCTCGGCCAGATCGCCACGGTCAAGGACACCTACGAGAAGCTCTCCCGCATCATCCGCGTCAACGGCGAGCGCGGCCTGCGCCTGGCCATCCGCAAGCAGCCCGGGGCCAACACCGTGGAGGTGGCCCAGGCGGTGCTGGCGGAGGCCGAGGAGATCAACCGCGCCTTTCCCCAGGTGCGGGTGGTGCCGGTGATCAACCAGGGCAACTTCATCGAGCGGGCCATCGCCAACGTGGCCCGCACCCTGCTCTACGGCGGCGTGCTGGCGGTGCTGGTGCTGCTGTTCTTCCTGCGGGACCTGCGCAGCACCCTGGTGATCTCCCTGGCCATTCCCATCTCCCTCATCGCCACCTTCGCCCTGCTCTACTTCGGCGGCTTCACCCTCAACCTCATGTCCCTGGGGGGCCTGGCCCTGGGGGTCGGCATGATGGTGGACAGCTCCGTGGTGGTGCTGGAGAACATCTTCCGCCGCCATCGCGCCGACGGTTCCGCGGCGGCCACCGCCGCCGTGGAGGGCACCGGCGAAGTGGCCTCGGCGGTGGTGGCGGGCACCCTCACCACCCTGGTGATCTTCCTGCCCCTGGTGTTCGTGCGCGGGGTCTCCGGGGTGCTGTTCAAGGAACTGGCCTACGTCATCATGTTCTCCCTGGCCTGCGCCCTGCTGGTGGCCCTGTCCCTGGTGCCCATGCTGGCATCGCGGCTGCTGGCGGGCCCGCGCCCGCCCGACGCCGCCGGCGATGGCGGCTGGCTTCGCCGCCTGTCGGCCGCCATCGGCCGCGGCCTGAAGGCCCTGGAAACGGGCTATGGCGCATTCCTCGAGACCGTCCTGGCGTGGCGCTGGGTCACTCTGCTGGTGGCCTTCGGCATCTTCGGTGCCACCCTGTTGCTGACGCCCCTGCTGGGCAGCGAGTTCATGCCCCCCAGCGACGAGGGCGAGGTGCGGGTGAGCGGCGAGATGGAGGTGGGGACCCGCCTCGAGCTCATGGACCATCAGGCCCGGCTCATGGAGCGGCTGATCTACGATGCGGTGCCCGAGGCCGAGTCCTCGGTGGTGAGCGTCACCGCCTCCGGTACCCGCGGCAGCACCAAGGCCCGGGCCTCGGTGCGCCTGTCCCTGGTGCCCGCCCGCGAGCGCGAGCGCTCCAACACCGCCATCGCGGCGGACCTGCGGGAACGCCTGGAGGGCCGCATCCCGGGCATGAAGATCCGCACCCGCGCGCCCCAGGGCCAGTTCCTGCTGGAACGCCTGTTGCGCACCGACGAGGGCATCACCGTGGAGGTGCGGGGCTTCGACCTCGATACCCTGGACCTGCTGGCCCGCCAGGTGGTGACGAACATCGAGGACGTGCCCGGCATCACCGACGTGGAGTTCAGCCGCGAGGCCGGCATACCGCAGCAGGAGATCGAGGTGGACCGGGCCAAGGTGGCGGACCTCGGCCTGGCGGTGCGGGACGTGGCGGAGGCCATTCAGATCGCCGTGGCGGGGTCCAAGGCGGGCGAGTACCGGGTGGCGGGCAATTCCTACCGCATCCTGGTGCAGCTCGAGGACGCCGAGCAGCGCTCCCTGGAGGAGATACTGGACCTCACCCTGCGCACCCCCGACGGCCGGCAGGTGGCCCTGCGCAACCTGGTGACCACCCAGACCGGCCGCGGCCCGGTGACCATCGGGCGCAAGGACCAGCAGCGCAAGATCACCGTCATCGGTAACGTGGCGGGGCGGGACCTGGGCTCGGTGGCGGCGGACGTGCAGCAGCGCCTGGAGCGCATCGTCCGTCCCGTGGGCTATGACCTCAACATCGAGGGCAACTTCGAGGAGCAACAGAAGGCCTTCAACGAGATGGTGGTGTCCCTGGTGCTCGCCCTGGTGCTGGTATACATGGTGCTGGCCTCCCAGTACGAGTCCTTCGGCGACCCGCTGATCGTCATGTTCACCGTGCCCCTGGCGGCCATCGGCGTCATCCTCACCCTGTTCCTCACCGACACCACCCTCAATCTGCAGTCCGGCATCGGCTGCATCATGCTGGCGGGCATCGTGGTGAACAACGCCATCCTGCTGGTGGACCAGGCCGGCCGCCTGCGCCGCGGCGGCATGGCCACCAACGAGGCGGTGGCCGAGGCCGGCCGGCGAAGGCTGCGCCCCGTACTCATGACCAGCCTCACCACCATTTTGGCCCTCATGCCCCTGGCCCTCGGGGTCGGCGAGGGCACCGATGCCCAGGCCCCCCTGGCACGGGTGGTGGTGGGCGGCCTCGCCTCTTCCGCCTTCATCACCCTGGCCGTGATCCCGGCGGTCTACTCCCTGTTCCACCGCGGCGGGCGCCTCCGCGCGGCCGGCGAGGCGGTGCCGGCGTAGCCGGTTCAGCCGACGCCGGGAGGCGCGACGTCCGGCCCACTCGTCCCGGTCATCCCCAACCTGCCAGCCACAACCGCAGCCGCAGGCCCAGGGCGCTGGTGTAGCCCCGGGTGACGAAGCGGATATGGCCGTCGCCGTCCAGCACGAACACCGCTGGCACGCCGCGCACGCCGTAGCGCTCGGCCAGGACGCCGGTGGCATCGGCGATGGCGGGCCAGGCGAGGCCGGCATCCTCCAGGTAGGCCGCCACCTCCGCGGACGGGCCGGAGTGCAGCGCCACCGTGACCCCCGGGTGGTCGGCGAGGACGCCGTCCATGGCCCCCTGGCTGGCGGCGCACAGGGGGCACCACTCGGCCCAGAAGTAGACGAGTGCCGGGCGCCCCTGGAGGGCGGCCAGGGAGAAGGGCCGGCCATCGGTGAGGGTGGCGGCGATGGCGGGTGCCGGGCCCCGGGCCGCGTCCCGGGTCATGAAGCGCTCCACCCCCAGCAGGATGACCACCAGCAACAGCAGCTCGCCCGCCAGGATGGCGAGCCCGCGGGGCGTCAGGCGCTGCCGCAGCCAGGCCCCCGGGGACCACGACCGCCGGGGCGCCTCATTGGCCATGGCGCCGCCCCCCCGGGCGCCCCCGGTAGGCCCCCAGCGCCGCCGGGGCGCGCCACCAGCCCGCCAGCCGGGGCAGCCATGCCAGGGCCCGGGGGCCGAGTCGCGGCACCGCCTCCGCACACAGCTTGACCCAGATCCCCGCCACCATGGCATCCAGGGCCCGGGGCTCGTAACGCCCCGCGGCGCGGTTCGCGGACCGCAGCCCCTCGAGCCATGCCCGGGCCCAGGCCAGATAGTCCTCGTCGAGGGCGGCCCCCAGGTGGCGGCTGCGCCACAGGGCATAGTGGCGGGCCAGGTCTTCGTGGTCGGGCTCGAGCCCCAGGGCGCGCAGCTCCACCGCCATGATGGCCAGCTTCTTCTCCCGCCCCAGCTCCCAAGTGGCGCGGGTGAAGCGTCCCCCGTGCTGGCGCGCGTAGACCAGCACCTCCGGCAGGTTGGCCAGCCGGTGTTCCGCCGCCATGCGCGCATGGAGCTCGTAGTCCTGGCAACGGGTGAAGGCCTCGTCGTAGCCGTACTGCCGGGCCGCACTCAGGCGCAGCATCACCGAGCGGTTGCGCAGGGCGCAGCGGAACAGCAGGTGGACGTCCACGTCCGCTGCCCGCAGGGGCTCGCGGCGCACCCGCAGACGGCGCCGGCCATCCTCATCCACATCCCGGCCCCAGGTCCCCACCACGGCGTGGTCGGGGTGGGCATCGAGAAACGCCACCTGGCGCTCCAGGCGCCGGGGATGACAGAGGTCGTCGCTGTCCAGGTTGGCCATGTACTCGCCCCGGGCCAGGGCCAGGGCATGGTTGCGGGTGCGCGGGATCCCCTGGTTCCGTTCATGGCGCACCACGATGATGCGCGGGTCGTCCAGGGCCTCCACCACGGCCACCGTGCCGTCGCTGGAACCGTCGTCGATGACCAGCAGCTCGAAATCGGTGAAGGTCTGGCCGAGCACGCTGGCGACGGCGGCCCCGATGTGGGACTCGCGATTGTAGGTGGGGATGAACACCGTGACCCGCGGTGTCTCCCGGCCGCCCTTCATGGGCATGGCGCCGGGGCCGCCACGGGATGCCCTCTACGCGGCGCCGGCGCAACGCTATACTGTCGCCCCTTTCCAGGCCGGGCCCTCATCCCATGCAACGTTTCCGATTTCACCAGTCTTCTGCCTATGGGAAGTGGCACCGCCTGCGGGCGGTGCTGCTGCGGATCCGCGGTGGCGGCATGGGGAAGTCCCAGCGGCTGTATTTCGTCACCCTCAACGGCCACCGCTACAAACGGTTGATTCTACAGGATTCCGGCACCGCAAAGGGTATCGAGGGGCTGCTCGAGAGGTTGAGCTTCGGGCCCGTCTTTCCCCGCGTGGTGACCCGTTACGAAAACGAACTGTGGCTGGAGTTCGTGGAGGGCCGGGCCGTAGCTCCGACGGATCCGGCCCTGGTGGAGGCCCTGGCGGGCTTCTATGCCGCCCTCCATCACGATGCCCCGCGCCTGGCGACCCTGGAGGACAGCCGCCTGCTCCTGCGCCTCGGCCGCGACCTCGACTTCCTGCGCCAGGCCGGGGTACTCGACGACGGCCGCCACGCCCGCCTGTGGGAGGCCGCCCACCGGCTGGCGCCCGAGACCCTGTGGATGGGCCTGGACTACGTGGACCCGGTACTCAAGAATTTCGTCCTGCGCGACGACGGCGCCGGCCTGTGCGCCGTGGACGCCGAGAGCCTGGTGGACGACTACCCCCTCGGTACCGGCATCGCCAAGGCCCTGCTCCACTGGCTGCGGCCCTGGGAGGATCTCTTCTGGTCCCACTTCGAGACCGCCCGGGGCCCCGACATCCGCGCGGCCTTTCCCTTCGTGGAACTGTGCTTCGTCACCCGCTGGACCAAGACCAAGGTGCTCACCGGCAAGCACAATGCGGTGGACCCCCGCTACTTCGAACGTTTCCTCACCACCGTGCCCGGCTGACGGGCAAGGCACGGGTGCCAGGCCTGAATACTGACAACGTGAGTCATGGTGGCGGGAGCCACAATCCATGGGCCCCGCCGTCGCCGGCGTCCCTGGATGCCGGCTTGCACCGGCATGACGATTAACCGGTCAGGGCCGCGAGAGTCGTCTCCCTGCGCGTAATCGAAAACCGGCAATGTCGCCAGCGGCGGAAACTCTAGGCCTCAGGCGTCCACCGCCTGCCCGGTGGCCAGGCGGGTATCGCCGGGGGCACCGCCGCCGCGGGAATCGCGCCAGCAGCGCTCCCCCAGGGCCTCGCGGATCTCCGCCACCGTGAGGGCCAGCTCATCCGGGGGCGGGATGGGCGGCGGGCCTTCGCCCCCCGCCCCCAGGGGCCGCACCATGCCGCGGGACAGCAACTCCTGGTGCAGCAGGCCCAGGTCCCGGGTCGTCTGCAGCAGTCCCGCGGCCACCAGGCCGTCCCGCCAGCGGCCCCGCCAGTCCTGCTGGCGCGGGGTGCCGCGATGGCTGGCCATGGGGTTGCTGCCGGTGAGGAACTGCCCCGCGGCGCGCAGCCGGCGCCGCAGGGCGGGTGCCGCCTGGGCCAGGGGGAAGAGCTCCACCGGGCGCCCGGTGGCCAGGGCCTCGGCCATCATGGAGGCGCTGTCGCCGGTCACCACGAAGCGGTCCGCGGCGGTCAGATAGGCCCCCAGGGGATTGGCCCCGTCACCGGCGCCCCAGCGGTGCAGGTGGACCGGCGCGTCGATGGTGTCGAACAGCGCCGCCACGGCCGGCGCCGGCGTGCGCGGGCTGGTGGTCACCAGCAGGGCGCCGCCGTGGCGCCGGGCGAGCTCGTTGAGCAGCCCCCCGAGACGCCGGCCCTCGGCGGCATCGAAGCGGTAGGGAAGATTTCCACCGCCCACCAGCACCCCGATCCAGGGCCGTGGCAGGCCGGCGAAGGCCTCCTGCCAGTGGGCCATGGCGGCATCGTCCTCAAGCCCAGGGCGGTTGAGGGGCAGGACATTGCATCGGACGTTGTCCCGCAGGGGCAGGCCGTACTGGGGCGTGGTCACCACCAGGTCGAAGTGCTTGAGGGGCGCCCATGGCCGTCCCAGGTGGACGAGCTGGGTGTGCCCGCCGGACCGACGCCGGATCCAGCGCGCCACCGGGACGCTGCGCTTGCCACAGGCCAGCACCACATCGGGCCACGGCCCCTCCAGGGGATCGCTGGCGGCCTCGTCCACGCCCCACCGCCATGACCCCGCCAGCACGTTGGGAAGGTGATGAAGGCCGTTGTAGGCCAGCCGCTTCTCCTCCCAGGGCCAACCCAGGGCACGGGCCAGGGTGCGCAACTGCTCCGCATCGCCATGGCGATGGCCGGTGAGCACCCATACCCGTGGCGCCCGCGCCGGGTTCAGCACCCCCGCCCGCGCCGGGGCCTGGGCACACAGCCGGCTGCGGGCCCGCCGCGGCTGGTAATCCAGATGCCACGCCAGCCGGGGATGGCGGGCCGCCACCCGCCGCAACTCGCGACGCCACCAGTATTCCCGGCGATGGCCGAGGGCGGCATCGGCGGCCACGGCCTGCTCCGCCACCGCCACGTAGAGCACCCGCCGGGCGCGCCGCGCCAGGGTGTCCAGCACCCACGGCACGTCCTCCGCAGGCAGGTGTTCCAGCACGCCCCTCACCGCCACCATGTCGGCAGGGTCAGCGGGGCCCTCGCCGGCGCAGAAATCCCACGGCCGCACCGCCGTCACCGCCACGGGCGGCGGCGTCTCGGCCATGTCCCGGGGACCGCACCACAGCAAATCCCTTACCCCCTGCTCCCGGGCCAGGGCCGTCACGGCGTCGCCGGCCGGCCGGCCATGGGCACGCCTCTCGGCCAAGTCCCGGCGGGCCGCCTCGAACCACGG
>JAABTG010000089.1 GCA_011389995.1 Thiotrichales bacterium | reverse complement strand
GGTCGGGGGTCGGGGGTCGGCGTCATTGGATTCCCTGCCATCGGCCAGGTCAAGGGCAGCGGTCCTGCCGGCCCCCGGCCCCCGGCCCCCAGCCCCAACCGCGCCTGCGCCGGAACGGGGCAGGGTCACGGCCCTTGCCCCGGGAGGGGGCAAGGGGGCCGCCAGCCCTCTTGCCGGGCGCAAGCCGCGATGGAGGAAATTCAGTCACTTGCCCGCCGCGGCCGCGGCCCGCAAGGCTGGCAGGGTAATTGCTTTGTCCTGGGGGTATCCCAACGCCAAGGACGCCAAGCCGTGATCGATTCCCGCTCCTTCCCCCGCAACGGAGACAAAGCCAACTCCACCTTCTTCGAGGACTACCTCGGGCGCCTCCTCGCCGAGCGCGACGCCAGCGGCCTCACCGACCTCATCCGGGAGGTGGAGGCAGTGATGCTCACCGTCGACCCGGGCCGCTCGGCGAAGTACATCGGCGAGCTGTGCCTGATGACGCCCTACCACTACCTCGTCACCCTGGAGAGCGAGACCCACTTCACCCACGTCCTGCGCGTCGACATGGACTCCCCCGACCTGCTGGTGCGGGAGGTGAAGGACCCCAACATCCGCGGCATCTTCCGCAGCCTCAACGAGGTCTACCCCATCGGTGCGCGCAAGCCCAACAGCCGCTACATGGGCGAGATCCTGCGGGTCACCAACCTCCACGAGGTGACCGCGGCCCAATCCGAGCGGGGCTTCCGCTTCTTCTCCGCCGACGAGGTGAGACGCCTCGAGCTGCCCGGCAATCTGGCGGTCAGCAAGCCCTCCCCCTACACCCACAACATCGTGGCCTACATGGAGCGCCCCGGGGAGCAGCGACGCGTCTACGCCCTGGGCATCAGCAGCATCCGCGACGACATCCAGGCGGTCTACGAGGAGGCCAAGGCCCTCCAGGGCCGCCTCGGTCTGGCGGGCCTCATCCTGCCGGTGGACCACCTGGCCACCCGGGTCTACAGCCAGAACCGCGAGGTGGCCATCCTGGAGTGGCTGTCCCTGTCCAGCTACTACTACTGGGGCTCCTACGACATCCGCGACCAGAACTCCTCCACCAACGTCACCAAGAGCGTCCATTTCCAGCACGAGGCCCGCAGTCCCGCCAAGGTGTTCACGGCCAACAACACGCCCTACTTCGTCAACCACCTGGACGGCCTGCCCTCCCCCACGGAGAACTTCGTGCGCAACTACGGGCCGCGCCTGCACCACATCGCCGTGGGGGTGCGCGACGGCGACCAGGACGGGGTGGAGAACATCGAATACGTGGTGCGCCGCATCGAGGAGCAGGGCACCAAATTTCTGCTGGACGTCATCGGCTCCAAGGAGCAGGGCCTGAAGCAGATCTTCTCCAGTGCCTCGGAGCACTCGTCCCTCATCATCGAGTACGTGCAGCGCTTCGGCGACTTCGATGGCTTCTTCGCCCGGGACAACGTGGCGGAACTCACCCAGGCCGCCGGCGCCGAAGAGGAACTGCTGGACATGCAGTCCAGCACCCGCGCCGCGGCACCACCCAGCGGCGGGCTGCACTGACATGAACCTCAACCAGACCAAGCGGGCGGAAGACGGCTGCCGCCGGGAGCGGCTGCGTCTCATCCGCCAGATCAACCTCAAGCTCGCCGCCCTCGGCCAGCCCATCCACCGCGTCTGTGAGGACACCGAGACCCAGGTCGCGGCCCAGGACCTGGTGCGGGTATTCCGCCAGCAACGGCGGCTGCTGGCGGAATATCAGTGTCCGGTGGATGAGCGCATCGGCGACTTCGTGACCCGCTACCTGGCGGAGCATGGCCTCCACGTCAGTGCCGTGCTGCCCCGGGACTCCTTCATCCTCGACCGTCCCGCCCTCGCCCGCGAGCTGTCCCTGCCCGCCAACGGCCACCACTTCAGCAGCACCCGCATCGATTCCTACCGGGTGGCCCAGGGGGTGCTCCACAACCCCCGCAGCGACCGCCGCACCACCAGCGGCGTATTCCACGTCGTGGCGGGGGGGCTGCCGGTCCCGGGGGACAAGAAGGCCGTCCCCGTGGTCGCCTTCGCGCGTCTGCTGGAACAGGCCCTTGAACCCCCCGCGGACATGCTGGAACTACCCTTCACCGCCGACCAGGAGGAGCGGGCCGCCGCCTGGGTCTCCCTCTACCTGCGCCCGCGGGTGGTGCCGGAGGTGGAAGGCATCATGCCGGCCCGCAGCATGGAGACCCGCTTCTTCGCCCCCGGCGGCCTGGTGGCCAACCTGGATTTCGTGGAACGCATCTTCGGCAACGCCGGCGACCCCTTCCTGCCCGAGTTCGACGCCGGCCTGGACGTGGATGGCTGGACCGGCACCACCGGCTGCGTCATCCTCGCCCCCCATCTCACCACCCTGCGCAAGCAGGACCTCGGCCTGCCCTGCCACGCCGATGCCGATGCCCGGGCGCGCCGGGAAGGCATGTGCTGGCGCATGCCCGACGAACTCTACAACGACGGCCAGCCCTTCAAGCTGGTGTGCCGGGACGAGCGCGGCATCGTCTTCACCATCATCGCCGACAACTACTTCGGCTACTCCAAGAAGGAGATCAAGTCCCAGATCAGCTACTCCGCCAATCTCATGGGTGGTGTGGAAGAGGAGCATGCCGGCGGCGCCCTGGCCTTTCCCAGCTACAACCTCGGCGACACCTTCCGCCTCGACGAGCGCATGCGCAGCGACGACCACAGCTTCGCCGACACCGTGGCGACCCTCGGTGACGCCATGGAGGTGCGTCCCGAGGGCTATGGCATCGACCGCACCTTCCCCGAGATCATCTATGTGCCCGAGGACGTGCACATCGACCTGCAGCGCCAGCGCCTGAGCTGGCATGGCAACAACCGCCAGGAGTCCCTGGAACTGCTGGCGGAGCATGTCTACGTCCACCCCTGCGGCTACAAGATCCGTCTGGAGAAGAACCCTAATGCCCCCACCTGGCGGCTGGTGGGCACCGAGGCCGAGGGCACCTTCTGCCACAAGCCCTGCACGGTGTCCGGCGGCGGCAAGTCGGAGATCTCCAAGTCCATCGCCGGCGCCCTTCTCACCGGCCCGCTGTACGTGGCGGACTACCATACCGACCTGGACGCCGTGGACCGCATCTTCCGCCACGACTACTCCGACCGCTTCCGCGGCCCCCATCCCCCCGACCACCGGGGTCTGCTGTCGCCGGAACGCTCCCTGGGTTCCGTCATCCGCCTGCTGACCCCATCGGAGGCCGAGTACAGCGATGCGTACAACGCCTGGGTGGCGGCCATCCCCCAGCACATCCGCGCCCTGGTGTTCATCATCAAGCGTTTCCACTCGCCGGCCTGGGGCGACGACTGGCGTCGTCACTTCTCCGTGGACCAGGTGAACGGCTACCCCGGCAACCATCTGCGCTTCATGGGCCGCAAGCTGGTGGGCGACTACCTGCGGGTGGGGCTGGACGATGATGATGCCTGGCGCCTGTTCAAGGCCCGCCAGGATTACATCCCCGCCGACAAGGTCCAGATGGAGGATGACATATCCGTCTCCCTCACCCTGCCCGCCACGGCCCTCGGCCGCGGCGAGGGCCGTTCCCTGAAGCTGGTGGAGAACTGCGAGGCCTACCTGTTCCAGCGCCCCGACGAGGCGGTGGTGCGGGGCGCCGACCGCCAGACGGAACTGGACCTGGCGGGGGCGGACAACTTCATCTCCAATTTCGAACCCCTGGACCGTCCCCACATGGAGCGTCTGGTACGGGATGCCGTGGGCCTCGACCAGTTCTCGCCGCCGATGCAGGACTTCATCCGCCGGGTGGCGGCCGACGGGCAATGGAAATACCTGGTGTCATCGGCCCACCCGCGGCTGGTCAATGGCCGGCCCAGTCCCAACGTGCGCTACCTGCAGCGGCGACCGGACCACGCGCGGCCGCGGGACCGCCACCTGGCCGAGGTGGGTATGCGCCTCTTTCGCCGCATTCCCGTGGGCCGGCCGGTGCACTTTCCGGTGGACGCGGTGCTCACGGGCCGGCGCAACAACCCCGGGGATACGGCCCGCGGTATTCGTCCTCTGGCGGTATACAACCCCATCCACTACCAGGAACTGCCGGAGCTTTTCATGGACTTCGTCGCCAGCCTCACCGGCAAGTCCCCCTCCACCACCGGCGCCGGCTCCGAGGGCGCCCTCACCAAGGGCCCCTTCAACTGCCTCGCGGCCACCGCGGACCTCAACGCCGCCCTGCTGTCGTTCATCCTCTGCGGCCACCAGGGTTTCAGCTCGGCGGCGGGCCACGTCGGGCAGACCCGGCGCGTAGACCACGACATCAGCCTGCTGGTGCCGGAGATCTGGTGCCGCATCCCCCGCGAGCAACGCGACGCGGATTACATGATCGCCCGCGGCTATCTGGAAAAACTGGAGGATTTCCATCATGACGGCGAGCGGGTGGAGGCCAGCCGCCTCGGTTACCGCATCACCGAGCGCTTCGTCCATGCCTATTTCGGGCGCATCTTCGACAACCCCACGGCGGTGTTCGACGAGGCCATGCTGCGGCCCGAGACCCGGGACCCCGCGGCCTTCGCCGACGGCATCCGCAACATCACCGAGGCCCAGGCACGGGCGGCTCAGGCCTACCTGGACGACGGCACGGTGGCGGACGCCTGCCCCCCCCTGGAGGCCCTGCTGCATATCATGGCCAGCGGCAGCCATCGGGGCCGCGGCGTGGACCATCCGGAGATCCGCCGCCTGTTCACCCGCGACTACGTTCTCCACAGCGACTGGTACGCCCGGCGGCTGGCCATCCAGCGGGACCGCGAACTGGACATGGCCCGGCGCCAGCTGGCGCTGCTGCTGCGCACCCGCCTGCGCCATGGCGAGCATGCCAACGGCACCGTGGATCTCGGGGAACGCATCGCCCGCGCCGAGGCCCGGGTGGCCCGTCTCACGGATCCCGACTACCCCGCCAGCCTGCGGGGCAGCCTGGGGGCCGACCCCCTGCACCACGGCGCCCGGGCGGCGCGCTGCCCCTGGCCCTCGGCCACCGCCCACACCATGGGGGCCTTCGAGGCGGGTACCTTCCTCATACCCTCGTACCGGGCCTGACACCGCAGCCGGAGCGTCCCCCACCGACCGCCACCCCGCCCTGCCCAACCGCCCCGCTCCCCGGGGTTAGGCACCGCGCCTGCCCCGCGGCCTGCGCCGGGGTGACGGGAGAAGCGGCATCGGGGTGGAAGCCGAATGAGGGGATGGCTGCGACGAGGCGGCCGGCGGGTCCCTAGCCCCTGCGGGCCACGGCGGCCAGCCAGCGGCCGTAGAGGGCATCGGCCACCTCGTGGAGGGCGTCGATACGGGATTCCAGCCGGGCGGTCATGGCATCGGGGGACTGCACCGCAGGGGACCCCGCGGCCGTGGTGAGCTCCTGCCGGTAACGTTCGATCCACTCCCGCACCAGCGCCGCCGTCATCTCCACGTGGAATTGCAGGGCCAGCACCGTGTCGTCGACGGCGAAGCCCTGATGGGGGCAGTGCGCGCTGGCGAACAGAAGCTGCGCCCCCGCCGGCAGGCCGAAGGTCTCGCCGTGCCAGTGGAAGGCGGGGAAACGCTCGGGGATCCCCGCCAGCCAGGGTTCGCCGTGCCCGGCGACGGTGACCTCATGCCAGCCGATCTCCTTCACCCCATTGGCCGTGACCTCCGCCCCCAGGGCGCGGGCGATGAGCTGGCCGCCCAGGCAGTGGCCCAGCAGGGGCACGCCGGACGCGGCCCCGGCCTCGATGAGGGCCAGTTCGTCCCTCACCCAGGGGAGGTCATCGTTGACGCTCATGGGCCCTCCCATGAATACCAGCCCCGATGCCCGCGGCTGGCGCGGCACCGGCTCTCCCGCATCCACCCGTACCATCCGCCAGGGCAGACCCCGGTCTTCCAGCACCCGGCCCAGGTAGCCGGGCCCCTCGCAATCCACATGGCGAAAGATGATGATGGGATCCATGGGTCAACTCCGTACCAGAATGGATGATAATTCTAACGTGCTCACAGCGACCAATCCGTTGTCATGATCCCGAAGCCGCCGCCGAACCTTCTCACCGCCGCCCTGGTGCCGGCCCTGCTCGCCGTTGCCCCGGCGGCGGCGGTGGAACGCATAGAGGTGATGGCCCTGTTCAAGGACCGGGCCGTGATGCGCCTGGACGGGCGGCAGCGCATGCTGGTGGCCGGCGAGCGCTCGCCGGAGGGCGTGCTGCTGCTGGAGGCGGATGCCAGGGGCGCGGTGGTGGAGGTGGACGATGAGCGGCGCTCCCTCGGCCTCGGCAACCGCATCAGTGGACGCTACGCGCCGCCGAAAGGGGCCGAGGATATGGTCCACGTGGCGCCCGACAGCCGGGGCATGTACGTCATAAACGGCAGCATCAACGGCTTCCAGGTGCGCTTCCTGGTGGATACGGGGGCCTCCCACGTCGCCATCAACTCCCGCCTGGCACGCCGCATGGGCCTGCAGTACATGGTGGAGGGCCGACAGGGGGTCACGTCCACCGCCTCCGGCATGACCACCAGTTATCAGGTCAACCTGGACAGCGTCCGGGTGGGGGATATCGAACTTCGCGACGTCGCCGCCACCGTGCTCGACGGTGACTTCCCCAGCGAGGCCCTGCTGGGTATGAGCTTCCTCGGCAAAGTGGACATCAACCGCGACGGCGGCATGCTCCAGCTCAAACGCAAGCGCTGAAGGCCCTGCAGGGCCTTCAGAACGACCCTTCGAGCCTTTCGTCGTTTACAAAGAAAAGTGCAACCACGAAAGACGCGAAATGCACGAACGCTTCAACCCGGCAGGTTCGGGAAGCCCCGGTGATGCTCTTCGCGTCTTTCGCGACTTTCGCGGTTACATGTCATTTTTTTAAACTACGAAAAACGCGAAATGCGCGAAGGTTCTAAAGGCGCGCCGTAAGAACGCCCGGATCATTCCCTTTTCGCGCCTTTCGCGTATTTCGTAGTTTAAAAGCGTCTCAGGGCAGCCACTGCACCTCGGGTTGGCCGTCGCGGTGGGCGATGTGGCGGGCGGTGACGAACAGCAGGTCCGAGAGGCGGTTGAGGTAGCGCAGCACGGGGTCGCTGACCCCTTCGGCGTCCGCCAGGGCCACCAGGGCCCGCTCGGCCCGCCGGCATACCGCGCGGGCATGATGGCACAGGGCCGACGCCCGGCTGCCCCCCGGCAGGATGAAGGCCTTGAGGGCCGGCAGTTCGGCATCCAGATCGTCAATCCACTGCTCCAGGGCGGCGAAGCCCGCGGCCGGGAACCCACCCTGACCGGCCCCCGCCAACTCCGCACCGAGCACGAACAGGTCCTTCTGGATGGCGGTGAGGCGCTCCCGCAGCCGCGCCTCGAGGTCCTCGGCGAGCACCAGCCCCAGGGCGCTGTTCAATTCGTCCAGGTCACCCAGGATCTGAATGCGGGGGGCGTCCTTGCGGGTGCGGCGCCCGCCCAGCAGGCCGGTGGTGCCGTCGTCGCCGGTACGGGTGTAGATGCGCGGCCCCGAAGGGTTCTTAGGTGCCATGGAATCGGTAGCTCACGGTGGCCCAGAGGTTACGCTCCGGGGCGGGGAAGAAGGCGGGCCGGGTGGTGAAGGTATTGTCCAGCCCCAGGGCTCCGGTTTCACTGTACTCTCGGTCAAGCAGGTTATTGACGCGCGCCGTGAATGTCCATGGACCCGTGACGAAACGGGCCGACAGGTTGGTCACCGTGTAGGCATCGAGGCGCGGAAAGCTGTTGGCGAAGTCGGCCCCCAAAGGCTGTTCTCCTACCCGCACGGCCTCGCCGAACACGGTCCAGGGGCCGTGCACCCACTCGCCGAACAGGCGTGAGCGGTGCTCCGCCACCAGGGGTATGCGGTTCCCCTCGAAGGGCCCGCCGGTGATCTCACCATCCACGTAGTCATGGGAGAAACCCACCAGCAGCCCCGCCATGGGCGCCGTCTCCAGCGTCAGGGACAGGCCCCGGCGCTCGGTGTCATCCAGATTGACGTTGAAGAAGCCCGTGCTGTCGAAGCTGATCTCGTCTTCCAGATGGAGCCGGAAGGCCTGGATGGCGATGTCCACCCGTCCCAGAACGAGTTCCGCACCGAGCTCGAAAGACACGCCCTCCTGATTATCCAGGCCCACCGGCTGACCGAACACCAGGTTGGTATGCTCCTCCACCGTGGCGAAGCGGTAGTTCTCATCGATACGGGCAAACAGCCGCAGGCTGGGCCGTGGCCGGTAGTCCACACCCAGGGTGCCCACCGTGACGTCGTCATCCTGGCGGGCGGGCACGCCGCCGTTGTTGATGTCGTTATCCACGGCGGCATGCCGCACGCCGACGGTGCCGCGCAGGGCGGCCGAGAAGGGCCATTCCAGCTGGGCATGGACGGCGTCGATACGCTGGTCCACCCCCTGGGGCCCGAAGGCCGTCCTGAGGAGGTAATCGCTGGATTCCCCCGATACCCCGACCCGGACATCCACGTCCCCCTGCTCGCTGGCGAAGGTGCCCTCCATGCGCATCTCCACGGTCACCGACTCGCGGTCCTGGGTAGAGACGAAGGGTGGAATGGGGAAGGAGCGGAAGCTCAGCACGAAGTCGCGGTCATCGTCGCGCCGGTCCAGGGTACCGAGGAAGCGCCAGTTGTCATCCAGGCGATGCTCCAGCCCCAGCCTGGAGGCATTGCTGCGGGTATCCTGGTAGTCGTTGGCGAAAGCGACGGCGGACTGGCGCCGGTCGGCATCGACCTCGTCGCCAAACAGGGAGCCCGGCAGCTCCAGGTACTCGTCGGAATGAGTGTGTTCCACCCACAGGCGGCCGCCATCCAGGGCATATCCCAGTTTCAGATAGGCATTGTCCAGGCGAGTGGCGTTGTGGTCGCGGTAGTTGTCGCTATCCCGCCGCCGGGCTCGCAAGCGATAGCTCCAGTCCTTGGCCAGTTGCTGCTCCGCCTCGAAGCCCCATTCCCGGGTGTTGAAGCTTCCGATGCCCCCGTGGACACCATAGACGTCCCCGGCGGGCTCCCGGGTGATGATGTGAACGACCCCCCCGACAGCCTGATTGCCGTAACGCACCCCGGCGCTGCCATGGCTCACCTCTACCCGTTCCACATTGGCCAGATCGATGCTGTTGAGAAACGGCGTGGAGGAATCGGTGGGGGCGTTCAGGCGCCGCCCGTCCACCAGCACCAGGGTGTTAGAGGAGGCGGTGGACCCGAAGCCGCGCATGTCGAGGACGGCATTGCTGCCGTCTCCGAAGAAGTCACTCACATGAATGCCCGTCCGACCCCGCAACAGGTCCGCCAGGGTGCGGGCGCCACTGGCCTCGATCTCCAGGCGGTCGATGACCTGCACGTGGCGCGCCGTGGCCCCCACCGGGGGACCGCTGGTGCGACCCTCGAGGACGATGGGCCGCAGACCCTGCTCGGCGACGACGGGGCTCCAAGGCGCGGCGACTTGGGCGGCGGCGAGAAAAACGAACGTGGGGGAAAGGCGCATGGGGCACTCCGGACTAGCGCGGTGGTTCCCCTGGAGACAACAGGCACAGCCTTCAGGGGCGACCCGCCAGGAGTGGCCCTTGTTGCCATGCGCCGTCCACCGCCCACCGCGGTTACCAACGAAACACCCCAGGCCGGTCTCCGGACTCACGAGCACCGGGTGACTACCCGGAGGGGACGAACGGCCTTCCCGCGGCGCTGCCGCAGTGGCTGGGGGTTCGACCCTTGACTCGCCTACCGTTGCGGGGGCAGTGCCGGAATTGCCGTCGACAGGTATCGCGACGCACCGGCTTCCCGTTTCACCCCTGTCCTGGAACAGGACAGGGGCACCTGGAGCGATAGAATCAGAATTACTGGTACTGCTGAGGCTGGGTACTTCCGAGACCGGGTATTATGGCTGGAGGCGGCACGTCACCGCCCCGCCCCCAGCACCCGGCCACCACCTCAGTGAATGTGGCCGGAGCCCTTGAGCTCGTGGGCCAGCTTGTTCACCCGGCGGGCCATCTCTTCGTATTCCCGACGGTATTCCTCGATGAAGGTACCGCTCTCGGGGACGTAGTAGGTCTTGGGGGTGATGCCGTCCTGATTCTCGAGCTCGGCAAACTTCGTCTGCATCTCGACCATCTTGCGGATCAGATCGTTCTTTTCCTTCATCAGGGCCGCTTTATCACTGTCAGTCATGGTGAATCGCCTCCATATCGGGGTTCTGAAGATATGCCACGTAGCGGTTTAGAGTACACTAATATTGCCGGCGCGAACAACCTCCCGCTGGTTACGGGGAGGCCCCATCAGGTTATCACCATTTAACGGCCGGGATGCGCGGCCGTGCCCAGGCCCCCCGTTCCGGCACCGCAACACCTATCGGGCTTGCATTCATGCCCAGCCGTACTAGATTAAGCGCATGATTGAAGGGGCATTTTTTGGCAACGGCGACGAGACAACGATGACGAGGATCTTCAAACACCTGTCCAGCGAGGAAGAGCGTCACCTCATAGAGCACGACGGCCTTACTCACTACGAACCCGACGCCGTCATCATCCATGAAGGCGATGCCCACAACGCCATCTACGTCATTGCTTCGGGGAGGGTGCGCGTGGAGAAAGAGAGTTCCGGCTTCCAGCTGGAACTCTCCCGCCTCGGCCCTGGCGAGATCTTCGGGGAGATGTCCTTCGTGGAAGGCCTGGAGGCCAGCGCCTCGGTGGTGGCGGACGGCGATTTGGCGGCCTATCGCATCGATGGCGAGTACATCAACTCGCTGCTCAAGACCAATCCCGGGCTCTTCGGGCGCTTCTACAAGTCCCTGGTGGAGATCGTGAGCCGACGCCTGCGCGAGACCTCCCTGATGGCGGTCACGCCCCACTGGGAACCCCGGGACGCCCCGCGATTGAAGTCGGCCAGCGAGGCCATCTAGCATCCTGCTGTAGAAGCGCCCTTGGGCGCGAACGGACCACGGTGGCCCGTTCGGGCGCCGGCATTCGCGGGCAAGCCCGCTCCTACGGGGGCCGGGGAGGGTCTCCCTGTAGGAGCGCCCTTGGGCGCGAACGGACCACAGCGGCCCGTTCGGGCGCCGGCATTCGCGGGCAAGCCCGCTCCTGCAAAGTCGGGGCTGGCCCTCCGTAGGGGCGCCTTCAGCAATCGCCGAAGATGCAGCTCTCCACCGGCAGGTCGCGCTTCACCAGCTTGAGGCCGGTATCGGTGCGCAGGTCGATATAGTCCACCAGCACGCGGGCGGCCTCGTTGAGCCAGACGTCCGCGCGCTTGTCCTTCGACGCATCCAGGGCCCCGTCCTCATCCCCTTCCACCTCGGGCAGGCCCAGCAGGGCCCGCAGCTCGCTGGTGCGTTCCTCACGCACGTCTTCGCGCTGCTGTCGCTCCTGCTTGCGCTTGGCCTCGTTGAGGCTCACCACCTTCTGGTCACGCCGGGTCTTGTTTTCCCTGGCCTCCAGCATCACCAGATCGAATACGGGGTCGTCCGACAGTCGCTGGGCGTGGAGGCCGTTCAACTCGGCCGTGAGCCTCGATTCGAAGCGATAGGGGCGGTACTTGGCCTCCCGGATGTTGTCCCAGGGCAGTGCGTTCTTGAGCGCCCGTTCACCATGGTCCTCGATGTCGAAGGCGGTGGGAAAGACCACATGGGGCTGTACGCCACGATGCTGGGTACTGGCGCCATTGACGCGGAAGAACTGGGCGATGGTGGTCTTGAGCTGGCCCAGGGCCACGCCCTCCTCATCCACATAACGATCCAGATCCACCAGGCTCTGCACCGTGCCCTTGCCGTAGGTGGGCTCGCCGATGATGATGCCGCGGCCGTAGTCCTTGATGGCCCCGGCGAAGATCTCGGACGCCGAAGCGCTGTAGCGGTCCACCAGTACCGCCAGCGGTCCATCATAAAGAAGGGAAGGGTCGGAATCGTTCTCCACCTTGGTGCGGCCCCGGGAGTCCCGCACCTGCACCACCGGCCCCTTGTCGATGAAGACGCCGGACAGCCGCACTGCCTCCGTCAGCGCCCCACCGCCGTTGCCTCGCAGATCGATGACGATGCCGTCGACGGCCTCGTCTTCCAGTTCCGCGAGCAGGCGGCTGACATCCCGGGTGGTGCTGCGAAAATCCTCATCGCCCCGGGCCTCGGCCGCCGAATCCAGATAGAAGGAGGGGATCTCCACCACGCCGATGCGACGGGCCCCCACGTCCGTATCGACGTCGAGGATCCACTTCTTGGCCGCCTGTTCTTCGAGCTTGATGGTGTTGCGGGTGAGATGGATGACCTTGCGCGGCAGGGCGGGATCGGCCCCCTCGGGCAGCACCTCCAGGCGCACCTCCGTGCCCTTGGGTCCGCGGATCAGGTCCACCACGTCCTCCAGACGCCACGCCACCACGTCTACCATCTGTCCGTCCTCCTGGGCCACGCCGGTGATGCGATCGTCGGTCTGGAGTTCCCCCTGCTTGTCGGCCGGCCCGCCTGCGATGACGCGCTGCACCACCGTGTACTCGTCATCGGTGCGCAGGGCGGCGCCGATACCCTCCAGGGACAGGCTGAGGTGGATCTTGAAATTCTCCGAGGTGCGCGGGGAGAAATACGACGTGTGGGGCTCCACGGCCGCGGTGTAGGCATTCATGAAGGTCTGATAGACATCGCCGGGGCTGAGCTGCCCCACCCGCCGGGCGAGGCGATGATAGCGCTTGGCCAGGGTGTCACGGATCTCGTCGTCTTCCTTGCCCGCCAGCCGCAGGGTGAGAATGTCGTTCTTGACCCGTTTGCGCCAGATCTCTTCCCGCTCCCGGCGATCGGCCGGCCAAGCGGCCTCGGAACGGTCATATACGTAGCCCTCGTCCCGCGAGAAATCGAACTCCTCCTCCACCAGGCCCTCGGCGTAGTTCACCGTCTCCTCCACCCGCGTCCTGAAGAGGCGGAAAGTCTCGAATGCCGCATCGAGTTCGGCACGCCGCAACATGTCGTCCAGTTGGTGTTCCAGGCGCCGCAGGCGGGAGATATCCTCCGCCAGCAGATAATGATGGCTGGGGTCGAGGGCATCCAGGTAACGCTCCAGGATCTTCTCCGACAACGCGTCGTCCAGCGGCGTGCTCCGGTAGTGATAGGTGGAGATGAAGCGCGTGATGAGGTGGGTGGCCTTGCGCTGGGACTCCGTGGGCACGAGGCTCGCCGAGTCCACCAACACCTCCACCGCCGTGGCGGAAAAGGCCGTGAGTACGAAAGACAGGGCGGTGGCCAGACTGATAAGACTCTTGAGCATAACGGTTACCTTGGGGGTGCTGAAATTCGACGGAAGGTTGGGGGAAAAGGTTCCTGCCGGTCTCGAATCCGGTACATGAAGATGGTATCGTCCCACGACCGTCGATCACCATGGGCCACACCGGCCGCCAGCCCCGTTCCCAGAGCCTCGCTATATGCCACGACGACGTACTCAAGCATCAATCAGGCCGGCCTTCGTCATGTTACTCCTGCTGTGCATCGCTTCCATGGGGGTCTCGGCGGATCGCGGACCGGGCCTCAAATCGGAGGTAGCCCTGGTCATCGACCAGACCACCGGCAGCGACGTATACGCCAAGAATACTGAAAAGATAAGGCCTATCGCCTCAATAACCAAGCTCATGACCGCCATGGTCGTGCTCGACGCTGACCTTTCCCCCGACGAATATATCCAGATTACGGATGAGGACAAGGATCGGCTCAAATATTCCCGCTCCCGGCTCCCCGTGGGTTCGCGCCTGACCCGGGGCGAACTGCTGCGCAGCGCCCTCGTGGGCTCCGAGAACCGCGCCGCCGCCGCCCTGGCCCGCACCTATCCCGATGGCCCGGAGGCCTTCGTGGCGGCCATGAACCGCAAGGCCGCGGAACTCGGGATGGGCGAAACCACCTTCGTGGATCCCACAGGACTCGACCCCGGCAACCTGTCCACCGCCCGGGACGTGGCCCGCCTGGCCATGGCCGCCTACGAATATCCGGACATCCAGCGCATCACCACCCGCGCCGACTTCGAGGTGGCCAGCGAGGGGGTGGCCAAGGCCAGGACCTTCCGCAACACCAACCTGCTGGTGCGCAAGCCCCGTCCCGCCTGGCGCATCGGCATGAGCAAGACGGGCTACATCCGCGAGGCCGGCCGTTGCCTGGTGATGCAGGCCACGCTGCGGGACCGTCCCATGGTGCTGGTGTTTCTCAACTCCTGGGGCAGCCTCACCCCCATCGGCGACGCCAACCGGCTGCGCCGCTGGCTGGAGCGCCAGCCCGCCCTCCAGGCCACCACCCTCCCCGTGAAGGCCGGTTCCTCATCCTGAGCGTCATCCACCTGACCCCGACTCAACATGACCCGGGGCCGGCGCGTCGGCACGCCGCCACGAGGTCTCGTCCCGTTCCACTTCATAGGCGGCCCAGTCCGCGAATCGCGCGGCCCTGACCTCGCCATCGCGGCGCCTGCCATGGCCGGCCACCACACGGAAACTGACCGGTCGTGTGGCGGCATCCTTACCCCCTCCGATGCCCGTCACCTCCCGCACCGACCACTCCTCGCCGTAGCGGCCATTGCTGTAAAAGGCCCCCACCCGTATGTCCCCGGGACTCAGGGCCGGGCGGCGGCTGTGCTCCGTGGCCAGCTCGTAGATGCGCAGCAGGTCGTTCTCGGATACATCCAGGAAGGTATCCATCTCGGACAGGGCGTACACCAGGTCCGCCTGACTGATCTTCCCCGCGGGATGCCGTGTTCGCCTGCCCGGGGCCGGAACGACGCGGCGCGTCAGGCCCCGCGGGTAACGCCGCCACGGGAAGGGGGCATTGAAAGCGATGGCGATGGCGAGGATGGCCAGGCCGTTCAAAAGGGTCGGCGTGACCACGAACTGCCATCCCAGGTCATGGACGCCATCGCCGCCCAGGACGGCGATCATGGCCGTGGCCCCACCCGGTGGGTGGATACAGCGCAGGTAGTACATGAGGGTGATGGCGGCTCCCACGGCCACCCCCGCCGCCATCAACGGGTCGGCTATGGCGGCGGCGGCGGCCACGCCCACGGCCGCCGACGCCAGGTGTCCCCCCACCAGGGGCCAGGGCTGGGACAGGGGGCCATGGGGAACCGCGAACAGCAGCACCGCCGAGGAGCCCATGGAACCCATGATGAGCATGGCGGCGGTATCGTCCAGCCACCAGGCCGAAATGGCATAGACCCCGGCGATGCCGCAAAACCCGCCCAGCCCGGATACGAGACGCTCGACATGACCCACCGAACTGTCGGTGAGGCCCAAGTACCTGTTAACAAAACTTGCAGGGGACATGAGGACGAGGATCCGAAAGGAGCGCCTGATTATTTACCACATAGGGCGCCGGATGCAGCCCTGGCGGGGAAGGCCCACACCGCTGCCCGCGCGCCGGCCCCCGCTCCCGGGCGGCGGCGAAGCATTCCCTGACGTTCATGGGACGGGGCGCGCGCCAGCGGCACGTCTTTCACGTTAATGGTGATGCTGAAAACGGCGAACCGGAATGCAACCCTCGTCGAGATATTCATTCCACAGGGCCTGCCGGCGCCCGCCCTGCCAGTAATTGCGGATTTGTCCGAGGATGGCTTGCAACATGAGAGGAGCCCCCCTGTAATCATCAGCGGCAACGGCCGGAATGGCCTTTAGGTGGCAGTACCCATCCGTGTCCGGAAGGGCCGCGCACCCAGCCGCCACGCCATGGGTCCTGCAACCGACGCGCCAACGGCCCGGAACCGCTGGGGGAGGCCAGCCACGCCCCCTCTCCGGGGCCTGGCTGTCAGTTTCTTCGACAGCCGGCACCCGGCCCCACCGACCTGAACACCCGGTGCCGCCGCGAGGATAGGCGGGAAAAGGCGAGCAAATCGTCCTCAGTCGACACAACCTTCCCGAACGGAATCACAAACTGCATCCATGGTCGCAAAACCCCGGCGTTCCGCCCTCTGCCCGGCGCGCCGGGGGGCTGTAAAGAAATCCGACAGCGATGGAGGGCCGGTCCCTGAACCGCTGTGGGCCCCCTCCCCTGCTCAGGGCTCGTAGGCGAGATTCTGCCCCAGCCAGCGCTCCACTTCTTTGACCGACATGCCCTTGCGCCGGGCGTAGTCCTCCACCTGGTCCCGATTGATCTTGCCGATGCCGAAGTAGTGGGACTGGGGGTGGGAGAAGTAGAGGCCCGAGACCGCCGCGGTGGGTACCATGGCCTTGCTCTCGGTGAGCCAGATCCCCGTCTTCTCCTCGGCGTCCAGGAGGTCCCACAGGGTGTCCTTCTCGGTGTGCTCGGGGCACGCCGGATAGCCCAGGGCCGGACGGATCCCCTGGTATTTCTCCTCGATGAGGTCCTGGTTGTCGAGGCCCTCGTCCGGCACGTAGCCCCACCACTCGCGGCGCGTACGGGCATGGAGCCATTCCGTCAGGGCCTCGGCCAGGCGGTCCGCCAGGGCCTTCAGCATGATGGCGCTGTAGTCGTCGTGGTCGGCCTCGAAGCGCTGCTGGTGCTCGTCGATGCCGATGCCCGCCGTGCAGGCGAAGGCGCCGATGTAGTCGGCCTCGCCGCTGTCCACCGGGGCCACGAAGTCGGCCAGACTCTCGTTGTAGCGACCTTCCGCCTGGCGGCTCTGCTGGCGCAGGTTATGGAAGGTGGCGATGACCTGCCCCCGGTCCTCGTCGCCATAGACCAGGATATCGTCGCCGCTGGCATTGGCGGGCCAGAAGCCCACCACCGCCGCGGCCTTGAGCCACTGGCCCTCGATGATGTCGTGGAGCATGGTCTTGGCATCGTCGTAGAGCTTGCGCGCCTCCTCGCCCTTTTCCGGATCATCCAGGATCCCCGGAAACTTGCCCCGCAGCTGCCAGGAGTGGAAGAAGAAGGTCCAGTCGATATAGGGCACCAGCTCGGCCAGGGGAATGTCCTTCAGCACGTGGGGCCCCGGTTTGGCCGGCACGGGGGGCGTATAGGTGGCACAGTCCAGGGGCGGGGCATTGGCGCGGGCCTCCTCCAGGGGGATGAGCTTGGCCTGCTCGTTCCTGCCGGCAC
>JAABTG010000088.1 GCA_011389995.1 Thiotrichales bacterium | reverse complement strand
CCATGGGACGGGTGAGGGCCTCCAGCTCAGGGGTCCATTCCACGTCCAGGGCGGCGCGGTTGGATGCCACCTGGGTGACGGTGGCGGCGCCGGACAGCACCACGTCCACCCACGGCCGGGCCAGCACGGCCGCCAGGGCGAGGGTGTCCATGGCGTGGCCCGTACGCTGGGCGGCGGCGCGCAGGGGTGCGATCTCGGGGCCCGGGTTGCGCGCCGTGAGGCGGCCGTTGGCCACCGCCTCCTTAATGATGACCCCCATCCCCATCTCCCGGGCGGCGGCGAGGGCCGGGCCGGCGCCGGGCTCCAGCAGGTTCCAGGTGGCCTGCACCGTATCGAACAGGCGCCGGCCGTCCATGGTGACCGCCATGGCCCGCTCCAGGGTCTCGCCCTGGCGGGGGCCCGACAGGCTGAGGCCAACGCGCACCCCCTGCTCCCTGAGGCCGGCCAGGCCCTCCAGCACCGCAGGCGTATCGAGGACGCCGCTGTCCAGGGTGGCGGAATGGATCTGGTAGATTGCCAGGTGCCCCCCGAGCAGGGCCCGGCTCTCGGCCCATTGGCGGTCGAATTGCTGGCGGCTGTGCCTCTTCACCTCGTGCACCTCGGCATTCACTTGCCAGCCGGCGGTGTATTCATAACCCCATTTCGAGGCCACCACGGGGCGCCGGCCGGTGGCCGCCAGCCACGCCGCGAGGAATTCCTCGGCGCGGCCGTAGGAACGCGCGACGTCGAAATAGCGTATGCCCGCGGCCCAGGCGGCCTCGCATACGCCGTGGCAATGGCGGCCCATGGCGGCGACATCGGTGCCCCCGCCCATGTCCGTGCCATGGCCCAGGTTGATGTACCCGGGCCGTCCGAGGGCGGCGAGGCCGAGGCCCATGGGGGTGACCTCCATGCTGGTGTCGCCGAGGGGGCGGGTGGCCAGGCCGGGCGCGGTCATGGGCGGCGCTGCCGGTGGGCCGCCTCAGGAGCCGCGCCGGGGCCGGAACAGGGCGAAGGCGCTGGTGTAGCCATGGAGGTAGGTCTTGCCCTGCACGGGACCGATCTCGCCATTACAGAAGAAGCCACCCAGGGCCGCCGGCCCGAGGTGGCGCTGAAAGGCACCGGCGTCGTGGTTGGGGGTGCCGTAGAGGCCTTCACCGCGGCCGGTGCAGGAGAACAGCAGGGCCCCGGCAGGCCGGCTTTCCTCGAGTTGCTCGCGGGCCCGCTCCAGCACGCGGTCCAGGTCCTCCGACGAGGTGTGGGCATCCCGCAGGTGAAACTGCACCACCTGGTTGGGGTGGAGATCGGCCCCCACGCGGATGGACCCGGTCTCCTGATCGGCGCCCATGAGGTTGCGTATGAGGAAGTCACCCTGGCCGTAGCGGATGTGATCGCTGTGCATGGTAACGCCGATGAACAGGGAATGCTGCATCAACTCGCGGTCCCTGTCGTCGGCCTGTTCGAAGACCTCGTTGAGGATCTCCAGGGGCGTGCGGTCGTCCAGCTTGTGGATGATGTTGCCCTCGTGGGCGGTGAGGAACAGGGGTTCGCCGATGGGACGGCAGCCCTGGGCGACCACCGTGGTCATTTCCACGTCCCCGGCGAGGGACAGCACCAGGGCCCCCGAATGGAAGGTGTCGTCGTTGAGGAACAGCGCCATCTCCCCCGGGCCCTGGCCGCCACTGGCCAGCCCGCCGGCGATGACGGCATCTTTGAAGCCGCTGTCGAGGGAGTGCAGCAGGTGCTCGGCGGGAAAGCTGAAGGGATCGGCCAGCACCACGAACTGGGCCGCCGCCGGGCCCACCTCGGGGGCGAGGCGGGCGCAGCGCTCGCTGTGGGCGGTGCCCGGGCCGAGGTCGTCGGCCTCCAGGTGCCAGGCATCCAGCACGGCCCCTGGCAGGCGGGCGGCCAGCAGGCCGAGGGCCGGCCGGGTCTCCACCTCCGTGGCATCCGCGATGACGCCGCTGGCGGAACAGCCGGCCAGGACGGGCTCGCCGTCGAGACCCTCCCGGACCCGCCGGGGCAGGCCGTCGAAGGCCTCCCGGTGGTGCTCCGAGGCGAACAGGAAGACGAGGTCCGGAGGCCCCCCGAGGGCGGCCCGGGCCGCCGTGGTCACCTCGCCGATGGCCTCGGCGGTGTCCGTGTGATGGCTGAGAGTGGAGGTCCAGTGCATGGTGATGACGTTATCGACTCCGATGGCTTGGGTTTGCAAGAGGTTTACATGACACCGCGACGGGGGAGGGAAAATCAACCCTCATATCGCAATATGGTGGACTGTTGAGCAGCGCCTTCCACCGCCTGGCCTTGCGGTGGCGGGCCGGCCGGCCGCCCCGGCGATGCGGCGGCGCAATGCGGCCAGGCGGATGACCGCCGGTGGCGCAGGGGGCGGTCCGGTGGCGCCAGAGACCGTCACGGATGTCTTCGGCACCCCATTGCCGAGGTATTCGAGGGCGCTGCCGCGCAAGGTGCCATCGCCCTCGCCGAGGGCCTGCAGTGGCACCGTCACCGCCCCGCCTCCCGGGCCTTCGAAAGGGCTCCGGCGGCGACCATCCGAACTGCGGCCACGGGGTATTGGAATTCTTCCGGGCGTCCCCAATTTAATTGTCAGCCGCAGCAGGGCTCATGGTTTAAACGGCCAATGTACTGCGGACCATCAACCAGACAGGAGGTGTGAAATGTTGGGTTATCTCAGAGGATTCGACGACATCTTCGACCAGGTCGAACGCATGAATCGTGAAATGGAAGGGCTGTTCGGTAATCGCCCGGCCTGGAGCGGCATCCGCTCCGTGGCCCCCGGCACCTTCCCGGCCATCAACGTCGGTTCGTCGGCGGAACAGGTGGATCTGTTCGCCTTCGCCCCGGGCCTCGACCCCGCCACCATCGAAGTGGAGTTGCAGCAGAATCTCCTCACCATCGCCGGCGAGCGGAAGGTGGAACTGCCCGAGGAGAAGGAGCTGTATCGCAACGAGCGCTTCAGCGGCCGCTTCCGGCGCGTGCTCAGCCTGCCGGAGGACGTGGACCCCGACCAGGTGAACGCCAGCTACAAGGACGGGGTGCTGCATATCACTGTCAAGCGTTCCGAGGTGGCCAGGCCGCGACGCATCGAGGTGCATTGAGGGCGACCGGCGCACCGACGGTCGCCATGAGGCCCGTGCCTTTGCCGAAAGCATAAAGAGGAGGAACGAGTGATGAACGAGACCAGAGATCTCAAGACCCAGGAGAATCGGGAAGTCGAGAGCCAGGGGCGTAGCGACACCTACCTGCGCCCCGCGGTGGATATCTTCGAGGACGCCAACGGCATCACCATGATGGCGGATCTGCCCGGGGTGTCCAGCGACCGGCTCAACATCGAGGTGGACCGCAACACCCTGGCCATCGAGGGCCAGGTTTCCTTCGACATGCCGAAGGATATGGAGGCCCTGTACGCCGACGTGCGCGCCACCCGCTACCAGCGCAGCTTCACCCTGAGCAACGAGCTGGACACGGAGGCCATCAAGGCCGAGATGAAGGACGGGGTGCTCACCCTCAACGTCCCCAAGCGGGCCGAGCATCAACCGCGCCGCATCGAGGTACAAGGCGCCTGATTGTTCCCACCCCGGCCCCCGGCATCCGTGCCGGGGGCCGTTTTTTGTGCCACCTGGGCGTCTGGGGAAAAGGGAAATGGTGAATAGGGAATGATGAATAGTTTACCTGTCGTCCCTGCGAGGAATCGCTGCGCTTGTTCCAACCTCCCGCCTCTCTCTGATTTTCTCCCTTTTCGCGTCATTTCGCGTATTTCGTGGTTAGGCTTTTCGCTGTTGGGTCCCGTCCCTGCCCCCTACGTGAAGACCGTGGCTATGAGATAGGCGGTGTAGCCGAAGAACACCGCCAGCAGGACGGCGCCCTCAAAACGGTTGATGCGCCCCGGTCCCCGCAGACCGTAGCCGATGATGAACAGGGACAGGGTCAGGGCGGCCATCACCGCGACGTCCCGGTACAGCACCTCCGGTCCCACCGTCATGGGATGGATGGTGCCGGCGATGCCCACCACGGCCAGGGTGTTGAACAGGTTGGAGCCCAGGATGTTGCCCAGGGCGATGTCGTGCTCGCCCTTGCGCACGGCGATGAGGGATGAGGCCAGTTCCGGCAGGGAGGTGCCAATGGCGACGATGGTGAGACCGATGACGAGGTCGTCGACGCCGAAACCCCGGGCCACCTCCACCGCCCCCCATACCAGGATACGGGAGCTGACGATGAGCAGCACGAGGCCGATGACGAGCCACATCACGGCCCGTCCCAGGGGCAGGGGCTGTTCCGCCATCTCATCCTCCATCTCCAGCCCGAGGGCATCGTCCCGGTTGGCCATTCCCTGATAGATGGACCAGGCCATGAGGAAGGCGAACACCGCCAGCAGCGTCACGGCATCGAGGCGGCTGATGGCCCCGTCCCCCAGTTGCCACGCCGCCAGGGCGGTGACCAGGGCGAGGATGGGCAGCTCCCGGCGCAGGACCTGGGAGTGGACCACGATGGGGCTGATGAGGGCCGTCAGACCGAGGATCAGGGCGATGTTGGTGATGTTGGAGCCATAGGCGTTGCCCAGGGCGATGCCGGGGTTGCCCTGGGAGGCCGCCAGGGCGGACACCACCATCTCCGGCGCGGAGGTGCCGAAGCCCACCACCACCATGCCGATGAGCAACGCGGGCATGCCGAAATGACGGGCGGTGGCGGCGGCGCCGGCGACGAAGCGATCGGCGCTCCACACCAGCAGGGCGAGACCGCCGGCGATGGCGAGGAAGGGCAGGGTCATGGGGTTGGCGGTCCTGGTGAGGGGCGGGGATGGGCCCCGGTTAAGGGGCATCGGCCATGGCGGGCGGGATTGCCGGCCGCGATTTTACGATAGAATCGGGCCACCCATTCTACCCGTGGACAGCCGCCGGGGTTCGAGGTCCATCGCCGTGAGTCTGACAACCGAGTTCCTCACCACCCGAGAGTTGGCGGCCCTGCTGCATATCAAGGAGCGCAAGGTCTACGAACTGGCGGCCTCCGGGGCCATCCCCTGTTCCCGGGCCACCGGCAAGCTGCTGTTTCCGCGCCAGGAGGTGGAGGCCTGGGTGGCCCGCCACAGCTCGGGCACCGCGGCCGATCACCCCAAGGGGCGCGGCAACGTCTTCCTCGGCAGTTACGACCCCCTGCTGGAATGGTCCCTGCGGGCCTCGGGGGCGGAGCTCGCCACCTTCCTCGATGGCAGCCTCGACGGCCTGGAGCGCTTCGCCGATGGTGAGGGAGTGGCGGCGGGCCTGCACGTCTACGAGCCCCGCACCGACGGCTGGAACGTGGACACGGTGCGGGCGCGTTGCGGTGAGGCCCCGGTGGTGCTGCTGGAATTCGCCTGGCGCGAGCGCGGACTGATCGTGAATGGGGGGGACGAGGCCGCTATCGGCGAGGTGGCCGCCCTGCGGGGGCGCCGCGTGGCCCCCCGCCAGGAAGCCGCCGGCACCCAGGTGCTGCTGCGCCACCTGATGGCCCGGGCCGGAATGGAGGAGGCCGATGTCACCTGGGGGGATACGGCGCGCACCGAGTCCGACGCGGCCCTGGCCGTGCTGGAGGGCAAGGTGGATGCCGCCCTCGGCCTGCGGGCCATCGCGGACCAGTTGCGCCTCGGCTTCGTGCCCCTGGTGCGGGAGCGTTTCGATATCCTGGTGGACCGCAAGGCGTGGTTCGACCCGCCCCTGCAGCGGCTGCGCGCCTTCCTCGAGACCGACGCATTTCGGGCCCGGGCCGCGGAGATGGCGGGCTACGACGTCGGCGGGCTGGGAAGGGTGTGCTTCAACGGTCCCTGATTTTTTCATCCCACGCTATTCATCGATGTCGAATTGCGGCGTCTCATCGGTTTGCTGGTCCTCGTCCTCGCCGTCCAGCCTGACGATCTGCGGGTCCTCCCAGGAGCCGGTGATGGCGTATTGGGTCTTGATCACCCCGCCCACCTCCTTGCCCAGGATATTGCTGGAGATATAGGCGGCGGCCACGCCTATGGCGGCCCCGATGGGGCCGCCCGCGATGGCCCCCGCCACCGGCAGGGTCGAGCTCACCTTGGGGGTCACGGTGACGATCTCGTCGTAGTCCTCCGTCGCCAGGCCGACGCGGCCGGCCACGTCGACCCGGGCCGAGGGGGCGTTCATGGTGAGGTTATTGGTGTAGGCGTCGCCGTCGTCGATGGTGAAGCTGCCCTCCAGCCTGTCGAAGCTCAAACCCTTCTCGAACAGGTCGCGAAAGTCCAGCAACAGGCGGCGCGGCAGGGCGTTGATGCTCAACAGACCGAAGAACCGCCCGGCGCCGGGGTCCACGTCTTCCAGACGGCCATTGCTGATGGTGAGTTCCAGTTCGCCGGTGGCGTGGGCGAGATCGAAGTCCATGGGATCTCCCGCCCAGGTGGCCTCGAGACGGCCCTTGGCCTTGCCTTCGGCGATGCCGGATTCCTGGTAGCCGAGACGCTTGAGAAAGTCCCCCAGGTCGCCGGTGTCCACCCGTGCCTTGATGAGGGAACGGGTGCCACCGGAGGGTTCCGTGATCCATTTGCCCGAGACCTCCATCTCGAGCATTTCCGCGACGCTGTCGAGGCGCCGGATGTCGAGGCCGTTGGGCAGGGAGCGGGTGGTGAGGGCCACCTGGCCGAGGTCCAGGCCCCCCAGCCGGCAATCGGCACAGCTTATCTCCAGGGGCGGTATGTCCCGCGGATCGATGGCGTCTCCCTTGCCCCCGCCGCCGTCCTCCCGGGCGAGGTGGAGGCGCTCCAGTTCACCCCGCAGCGGCCCCTCGCCGACATCCACGGGGATGTCGAGGGTGCCGGCGATAGCGGGGGCGGTGATGGTCACCGGCAGGCGTCCGGCGGCGGGCGCACCCACCACCACCCGCGCATCCTCGAAGGCCTGTCCGAGGGCCAGGAGACGTGAGGTGGTGAGGTCCAGCGCAGCGAAGTCCAGGCCCGCCGCACCCGCGTCATGGGGGCCTCCGGTGACCTCCAGCACCCGGGGCATCCAGCCATCGGCATCCAGCTCGGGCAGGGTGCCGGTGATATGAAGGCCCGGCGCGTCGGCCGATGGCGGGGCATCGGACCCCACCCGGACATGGGCGCGCTCGATGACCAGGGCGCCGTCCGTCGAGGCCAGGATCACCGCGGCGCGCAGGTCCTGCCCGAGGGTGATGTCCATGGACCGGCGCCCGTTCTCGCTGTCCAGCTGGGCCGAGACGGCCAGCGGGCGATCCACGGCCGCCGGCTTGCCCAGGGGGGCGGGGAGGTCGAGGGCGAGGCCCTGCAGATCGCTGGTGGCCCACAGCCGCGTGGGCGGCCCGTCATGGATGTCGTTGGGGATGTCCACCGTCGCCTGCCAGGTGGTCTCGCCCCTGGCGCGGCCGGCCCACGGCACGCCTTCGCGCCTGAGGAGGGCGGCCGTCAGAGGGCCCCTGAGGCCGACTCGGGTCACCTCCTCTTCGGGGTCGGTGACGGTCTCCACGTCGAGGCGCACCGGGATGTCGGCGAGGGAGCCCCGCAGCCCCGAACCGTCGAGGCCCACATCGGTGATATGCAGCCGGCCCGTGGTGCCCACCAGGGGCACGCCCACCAGGGGCAGGGTGAGGTCGTTGCCGTCGAAGTGGATGTTGCCGTCCAGCACCACGTCGCCACTGCGCAGCAGGATCTCGAAATCCAGGTCCATGGCCACCTCCCCGGTCACGGTGGCACCGCCGAAATGGTCTTCGAAGCGGTCCTTCATGGGGGTCTCCAGGAGGATGCGCATGCCGTCCTGGGCGGGGCCCGTGACGTCGCCGGTGATGGCGAGCAGCACGTCCGCGGCGTCCAGATTGGGGGCGTGGGCGCGCACGTCCCGCAGATCCGAGCCGAGGACCTTGGCGCTGGTGCCGTGGATGGTCATGGAGCGCCCCACGAAGACGGCCTCCAATTCCACCTCTTCGAGGCGCGGCCACCGGGGTTTGTAATCGATGATGCCCTGTTCGAGCTGGGCCCTGACCTCCATGCGTCCCGAGCCATCCTCCCAGGGAAAGGCGTCGATGGGACCCTGGATGGCGAGACCGCCATCGTGGATGCGCCCGCTCACCAGGGCGCGGTCCAGCCACTTCACGGCGTCCTCGGCCATCACGGCCGCCGGCAGATAGGCGCTCACCCGCTCCAGGCGGCTGTCATCGAAGGCCCCCACCAGATTGACATGGGGTGCGCCGTCCGCGGGCAGGTCGATGCGGCCCGTCAGCCAGGCCCGGATGTCGGGATTGCGCAGGCGGAGGTGATCCACGTGGACCGTCCATCCACCGGCTTCGCGGGTCGCCCACAGTGCCCCGGCCAGGGCATCCAGGCGGATGGGCATACGGAACGGCGGGGTCGCATCCACCTCCAGGCCCTTGCCGGGCAGGGTGGCGCGCAGCCGTCCCCCCGCCATGGCGAGCTGTCCGTGGACACCCCTGACCCCGGGCAGGCCCTCCCGCCGCCGCATGCCGCCGTCGGTGACCCGGGCGCTCATCTCCAGGGACGTCATGGGGTCCGCGGGAGCGAAGGCAAGGGCCATATCCTCCAGGGTGCCGCGCAGGGCGGGAGGGCGGGGAGCGTCCCCGCCACCCCCCGTCAGGGCCGTGACATAGGGGCGCGCGGCGGCCAGATCCACGCGCTCGGTGGCCAGGGCCACCCGCGACGCCGTGGCGCCGTCGCCGGCGGCCTCGAAGCGGATGACCCGCCCACCGGTGGTGAGGGTCGCGCCGTCCATGGCCGACAGGCGCCCGCTGCTTTGCCACCCCCCCTCGCCCGAGTCGCCATAGCGGGCCTCCAGAAGGAAATCGGCGGTGGGCAGGGCGTGACCATGCAACGCCATGGCGAGGTCGCGCAGGGTGCCGGTGGCATGGGCGCGGGTGATGCGGCCGCCGTTCCAGTCCAGCCACAGCCGGGTGTCCAGGGTGCCGCCGCCCACGGACAGTTCCGCCGGCAGCAGGGGGATGAGGGCGGGGGCATCCAGGCGCAGAGCACGGCCCTCCACGTAGATGCGTGCCGCGTCGAGGGCCCCGGAGGGGCCGCCGAGGTCCATGGCGAAGGTGAGGCGGGTGCCCATCTCCGGCGGCGGATCGGCCCGTCCCCGCAACCGCGTGCCGTCGGGGTGATTGACCAGCACGGCGTGGATGGCCGTGAAGCTGTCGGTGACGCCGCCGCGGGCGTGGTCGCGGAGGTGCACAGTGGTGTCCTCCACCTCCAGCAGGGACTCGCGACGCAGCCACTTTGCCAAGTCCGGTGGGGGATCGGCGGCGGTCTTGCGGTCCCCGAGGCAACACAGGGAGAAGGCGCCGGCGGCGTCCCGCTCCACCGTGATGTCGGCACCGCGGACGATCAGGTGGTCGGGCCGCAGGGCGGCCTGGCGCAGGGACTCCAGGGGGTCCACCTCCACCAGCAGGGCATCGAGGCCCAGGAAGGGCCGCCCGGCTTCATCCAGCAGGCGCACCCCCTCCAGGCGCAACACCGGCCGCCAGCCGCGCCATTCCGCACCGATGCCGTCGACGCGCACGGCGGTGCCGAGCTCCGCCGTGGCCCACTGTTCGAGATCCCCGCGGAACAGGTCGAGGCCGGGCAGGGCGAGGCGCAACAGGGCCATGGCCAGGGCCGCCAGTATCACCAGCAGGGCCAGGGACCAGCCCAGGTGGTGGCGTATCCAGTACCCCATGGTGCGCTGCGGCGGCGCCTCCGGGGATGCCGCTTCCACTTTCGTCACCGGGCCACCGCACCTGCCCGGTTACATGAGGACGACGTCATACTGCTCCTGGCCGTACATGGTCTCCACCTGGATCTCGATGGGCACCTGGATGAAGGACTCCAGCTCGGCGATGTTGGCCGACTCGTCCTCCAGCAGCCGGTCCACCACGGTGTGGGAGGCCAGCACCAGCAGCTTCTCGGCCTCGTACTGCCGCGCCTCGCGGATGATCTCGCGGAAGATCTCGTAACACACGGTCTCCGCCGTCTTCACCGAGCCGCGGCCGTTGCACACCGGGCAGGATTCGCACAACACGTGCTCCAGGCTCTCGCGGGTGCGCTTGCGGGTCATCTGCACCAGGCCGAGGGAGGACACCTCACTGATATAGCTCTTGGTGTGGTCCCGCTCCAGGTGCTTTTCCAGGCCGCGCAGCACCTGGCGCTTGTGCTCCTCGCTGCACATGTCGATGAAGTCGATGATGATGATGCCGCCGAGGTTGCGCAGCCGCAGCTGGCGGGCGATGGCCTGGGAGGCCTCCAGGTTGGTCTTGAAGATGGTCTCCTCGAGGTTGCGTCGCCCCACGAAGGCCCCGGTGTTGACGTCGATGGTGGTCATGGCCTCGGTCTGGTCGATCACCAGGTGGCCGCCGGACTTCAGGGGCACCTTGCGTTCCAGGGCCCGCTGCAGCTCGTCCTCGATGCCGTACATCTCGAAGATGGGGCGCTCTCCCACGTAGTGCTCCACCCGCGGCAGCAGCTCGGGCATGAAGCGTTCCACGAACTCCGACACCCGCCGGTAGCTCTCCGCCGAATCGATGCGCACCCGCTCCAGTTCGGTGCTCACGCTCTCCCGCAGGGTGCGCATCACCAGGGGCAGGTCCTCGTAGACCATGTGGGGGGCGGCATGGCCGTTGGCGTTGTGGCGCAGGGACTCCCACAGCTTGTAGAGGAACTCCATGTCGGCGCGGACGGCCCATTCCGACAGCCCTTCCGCGGCGGTGCGGATGATGAAGCCGCCCCGGGGGTTCTCGCCCTCGTCGCCGTCGAGATGGGCGAACCCCCGGGCCAGGTTGCGCAGGCGCTGGCGTTCCGCCTCGTCCTCGATGCGCTGGGAGACTCCCACGGTATTCATGTAGGGCATGTACACCACGTAGCGTGAGGGCAGGGAGATCTGGGTGGTGAGGCGGGCACCCTTGGTGCCGAGAGGGTCCTTGATGACCTGCACCAGGAGTTCCTGGCCGTCGTGGACCAGCTCGGCGATGTCCGCCGGGGCCGGCCGCCGCTCCTCCGCCTCCTCCTTCTCCAGCTTCTCCAGGCGGTTGTCCCGGCAGGTGAACTCCGTCTTGTCCTCGGGGGGCGGGACGGGGGGTTTGGAAGGCTGGGAGATGTCCGATGCGTGGAGGAAGGCGGCGCGATCGAGGCCGATGTCCACGAAGGCCGCCTGCATGCCCGGCAACACCCGGGACACCCGGCCCCGGTAGATGTTGCTCACCAGGCCGCGACAGCTGGCCCGGTCCAGGAAGATCTCCTGCAGCACGCCGTTCTCCACCATGGCGATACGGGTCTCCCTGGGGGTGACGTTGACCAGCAGTTCTGTACTCATGGGGTTGGTAGGTTCACTCGCTTAATTCCCGAAATGGAGAGGAGTATAACGTGCTCCAGCCGCCCATTTCCGGGAAGCCCTCCATGGTATGCCCCGCGTCCATGTCAGGGCTGTACCGAGCCGTCCCCGTCGGGTGACAGTTCGACCCGGGCGAGGGGCCGCGGTGGCTCGGCGGCACCGGCGGCTGCGTGGGGTCCCCGGGCGCCTCCTCCCCGGACCGCCCCGGGAGCGGGAAGCTCAAACGGGTACCGGGCGGGGAACATCGGGTGGTGGGCATGGTCCATTGCATTCCGTATTCTTTGTGCCCCGTCCCCCATCACACTCGAGGGTCCATGTCGCAACGACAGCGCTTCGCACGACTGAAAGAACACATCGCCGCCCGCATCCTCGGCCAGGAGTATCTGGTGGACCGGTTGCTCATCGCATTGCTGGCAGACGGCCATCTGCTGGTGGAGGGTGCGCCGGGACTCGCCAAGACCACCGCCGTCAAGGCCCTGGCCACCGGCCTGGAGGGCGATTTCCACCGCATCCAGTTCACCCCCGACCTGCTGCCGGCCGACCTCACGGGCACCGAGGTGTTCCGGCCCCAGGACGGCTCCTTCCATTTCCAGCCCGGTCCCATCTTCCACAACATCCTGCTGGCGGACGAGATCAACCGCGCGCCGGCCAAGGTGCAGTCGGCCCTGCTGGAGGCCATGGAGGAGCAGCAGGTGACCATCGGGCGCGAGACCTATCCGTTGCCGCCTCTGTTCATGGTCATGGCCACCCAGAATCCCCTGGAGCACGAGGGCACCTACCCCCTGCCGGAGGCCCAGCTGGACCGCTTCCTCATGTACGTGCGGGTGGGTTATCCCGACGCCGCGGGGGAGAAGGCCATCCTCGCCCTCGGCCGCGCCCTGGCACGCGGCGGGGGCGGGGCGCCGGAGGCCGGCCCGCCCCTGCCGGAGGCCGCGGTGTTCGCGGCCCGTGGGGAGGCCCTGGAACTCACCATGGTGCCGGCCCTGGACGACTACCTGGTGGCCCTGGTGGCCGCCACCCGCGACCCGGCGCCCTACGAGCCCGTCCTCGGCGAGTGGGTGCGCTGGGGTGCCAGCCCCAGGGCCACCCTGGCCCTGGACCGCTGCGCCCGCGCCCACGCCTGGCTGGCGGGCCGCGACTACGCGAGCCCGGAGGACATCCACGCCATCGCCCACGACGTCCTGCGCCACCGCATCCTGTTGTCCTTCGAGGCCGAGGCTGAGGGCATCACCACCGACCGCATGGTGGACGAACTCCTGAAGCGGGTGCCGGCGCCATGACGGGCGCCCCGGGTAACCGGTACCCGTGCCGGCGGGCCCAGGGCGCGGCATCGGCGGTGGCTTGCAGGGCGGTGGGCCCCGTCCCCGAGGATCCATGGCCGGCGCGGTGAGCGGCTCCCCCGACGGCGTGCAGCTGGCCCTGGATCGCCTCACGGGGTTGCGCGCCCATGCCGGGCGCCTGGGCCTGTCCCCGGGCTCCCGGGTGCGCACCGCCCGCGCCGGCGGCTATCTGTCCGTGTACCGCGGTCGCGGCATGGAGTTCGACGAGGTGCGCCCCTACCAGGCGGGTGACGATGTCCGCGACATCGACTGGCGGGTCACCGCCCGCTCGGGGCGTGCCCACACCAAGGTCTATACGGACGAGCGGGAACGCCCCGTATTCCTGCTGCTGGACCTCTCCCCGGGCATGTATTTCGGCACCCGCGGCTGTCTCAAGGCGGTGCGCGCCGCCGAGGCGGGGGTCCTCCTGGCGTGGGCCGCCGTGGCCAACGGCGATCGCGTGGGGGCCCTGATGATGGCCGCAACCCGCCACGCCGAACTGCGTCCCATGGGCCGGCCCCCGGGGGTGCTGCGGCTCATCCGGCGGCTGCTGGAGGAACACCGGGCGGGCCTCGAGCGTCCCGGCATCGAGCCCGCCCAGCTGGGGGCCGGCCTGGACCGCCTGCTGGCCACCGCGCGGCCGGGCAGCCTGGTCTTCCTCATCAGCGACTTCCGCCGGCTCGACGGCGACGCCGAGAAGCGCCTGGCGCGCCTGGCCCGCCACAGCGACGTCACCGCCATCTTCGTCTTCGATGCCGTGGAGGCCGAGCCGCCGCCGCCGGGCCGCTATCTGTTGTCCGACGGCCATGCCCGGGCCGTGCTGGATACCGCGGACGCCGGGGTGGTGCGCCGCCTGCGCGACGCCCATGCCGCCCACCGCGAGGGGGTGGCCGGGTTATGCACCCGGCGCGGCATCCACTTCATGGACCTGGCCACCGATGCGCCCCTGGTGGAGGCCCTGCGCCGCGGCCTCCACGCCCGCCTGCCCCACCACGGGGCCCACCTCGAGCCCGCGGGCCGGTCATGACGTCCCGCGGGCCTGTGGTCCAGGATCCCCTGGCGGAGTTGCGGGACATCCACCTGCCGGACCCCGTGTCCTGGTGGCCGCCGGCGCCCGGCTGGTGGCTGCTGGGCCTGGGGGCGCTGGTGGCCCTCGGCCTCGCCTCGTGGGCCCTCGGCCGCCATCTCAAACGGCGCCGGCGTCTGCGCCGGGTGCTGGCCGAGGTGGATGCCCTGGCGGCCGCCTACCACCGCGACGGCGATGCCCAGGCCCTGTGCAGCGGCCTCTCCCTGGCCCTCAAGCGGGTCGCCCTGGCGGGCTGGCCGCGGGAGCGGGTGGCCGGCCTGACGGGAACGGCGTGGCTGCGGTTCCTGGACGACAGCGGCGGCGGGGGCGCCTTCGCCGAGGGCCCGGGCCGGGCCCTGGTGCACGCCGGCTATGGCGATGGCACGGCCGTGGACGGGGCGGCCCTGGTGACCCTGGCCCGACGCTGGATCGCGGGGACCCTGAAGCGGGTGCCGGCATGATCCACCTGGCGTGGCCCTGGGCCCTCCTGCTGCTGCCCCTGCCGTGGCTGGTGCGGCGCCTGGCACCCCCGGCCCGCGCCCCCCGCGCCCTGGCCCTGCGCACGCCCCTGTTCGAGCGGCTGGCGGGAGGTGCGGCGGCCGCGGCGCCCACCCGGGACCTGAGGGGGCGCCTGCGTCTGGGCATGGCGGTGGCGGCGTGGCTGCTGCTGGTAGCGGCGGCGGCCCGCCCCCAATGGCTGGGGGAGCCCCTGGAGCTGCCCCTGACGGGCCGGGACCTGATGCTGGCGGTGGATGTGTCCGAGAGTATGCAGGTCGAGGACATGGAGCTGGAGGGGCGCGCGGTGGACCGCCTGACGGTGGTGCAGGAGGTGGCCGGGGACTTCATCCGCCGGCGCACCGGCGATCGCCTGGGGCTCATCCTCTTCGCCAGCCAGGCCTATGTGCAGACGCCCCTCACCTTCGACCGCACTACCGTCGCCGCCATGCTGCAGGAGGCCGCCATCGGCCTGGCGGGCAAGAAGACCGCCATCGGCGATGCCATCGGCCTGGCAGTGAAGCGCATGGGGAACGAGGCGGACGACGAAGACCGCGGTCCGCGGGTGCTGATACTCCTCAGCGACGGCGCCAACACCGCCGGGGCGGTGGAGCCGCGCCAGGCGGCGGACCTGGCGGCCCGGCGGGGCCTGCGCATCCATACCGTGGGGATCGGCGCCGAGCGCCTGCGGGTGGGCAGCATCTTCGGCAGCCGCGTGGTCAATCCTTCCGCGGATCTGGACGAGGCCATGCTGAAGGACGTGGCGGCGGCCACCGGGGGAAGGTACTTCCGGGCCACGGACACCGATGCCCTGGAGGAGGTCTACCGTCTGTTGGACGAGCTGGAGCCCGCGGTGCGTGACGCCCGGCTGTTTCGCCCCCTCAGCGCCCTCTACCCGTGGCCCCTGGCGGTGGCCCTGCTGCTGGCCGCCGGCCTGCTGGTGGACGGCCTGCGCCGTCCCGGGACACCGCAGGTGGCGCCATGATCCCCGATACCTTCCATTTTCTGCGGCCGTGGTGGTTCCTTGCCCTCCTGCCCCTGGCGGGCCTGGTATGGGCCCTGCTGCGGGCCGGTGCCGTGGCGGAGGCCTGGCAGCGGGTGTGCGACCCGGCCCTGCTGCGTTTCCTCGCCGACGGCGATGATGCCGCCACCGCCGCGCCCCGGCGGGCGGCCCTGGCGGTGGCGGTGGGCGGTGTGCTGGCGCTGGTGGCCCTGGCGGGACCCGCCTGGGAGCGCCTGCCCCAGCCCGTCTACCGGGGCGAGGCCACGCGGGTGGTGGTGGTGTCCCTGGCCGGGACCATGAACGCCACCGACCTTCGGCCCTCGCGCCTGGCGCGGGCGCGCTTCAAGGTGATGGACCTGCTGGAACGGGCCGGTGAGGGGCGCACCGGCCTGGTGGTATTCGCCGGCGAGGCCTTCATCGTGTCGCCCCTGACGGACGATGCCACCACCATCGCCGCCATGGCGCCGGTGCTGGAGACCGACCTCATGCCGGCGCCGGGGCGGCGCCTCGCCCCTGCCCTGGAACGGGCGGGGGCCTTGCTGGACCAGGGCTCGGCGCGGAGCGGGCGCATCATCGTCCTCGCCGACGGCATGGACGATACGCCCGCCGCCCTGGAGGCGGCACGGGAACTGTCCCGGCGCCATACCGTCGCCGTCATCGGCGTGGGCACGCCCGACGGGGTGCCGGTGACGGACGCCGGCGGCGGCTTCCGGCGGGACGGCGCCGGGGCCCTGGCGGTGACCCGTCTCGAGGAGCCGGCCCTGGAGGCCCTGGCGGCGGCCGGCGGCGGCAGCTATCGCCGCCTGACGGCCGACGACGCCGATCTGCGGGCGGTGATGCGCCCTCCCGGGGCCGTGGACCGGGCGGTGGAGGCGGCGGGTGAGCGCACCGCCGACCAGTGGCGGGAGGCCGGCCCGTGGTTGTTGCTGCCCCTGGCACTGCTCGCGGCCTTCGCCTTTCGCCGCGGCTGGCTGGCGGTGGCCCTGATGGCGGTCATGGTGGCGCCCCGGGAGGTGTGGGCCGTGGACTGGGAGGACCTGTGGCAGACCCCGGATCAACAGGCCGCCGCGGCGTTGCGTGAGGGCCGGCCGGAGGCGGCGGCCGAGACCTTTCGGGACCCGGCGTGGCGGGGCAGCGCCTTCTACCGCGCCGGGGATTACGAGGCGGCGGCCCGGGCCTTCGGGGTCCTGGGGCACGCCGACGCCCATTACAACCGGGGCAATGCCCTGGCCCGCGACGGGCGCCTCGACGAGGCCCTGGCCGCCTACCGCCAGGCCCTCGTGGCGGCGCCCGGCCATGAGGACGCCCGCCACAACCTGGAGGTGGTGACGCAGGCCCTCGAGCAGCAGGCGCCGCCCCGGGATCAGGAAGGCGAGGGGGGGGCCGGTGAACCGCGACCGCCATCGGAGCCCGCGGGCGGCGGCCAGGGTGACGGGGCCGGGGACCAGGGTACGCCGCCCCGGGGGCAGGATGGCGAAGGCGAACCCGGGGATGACGAAGCCGCCGCCGAGGGCCGGCCGGGGGACCAGGGGCCGGCCGCGGACGAGGCCCCGGCCCCAGGGTCACCGCCGCGGGACGCCGGGGCGGGGAGGGCCGGGGAAGAGGAGGCCGGCGCAGCGGCCGAGCCCGCCGCGGAGGGGGAGGCGCAGGGGCGGGGGGAGGAGGCCTCGCGGGAGGCGGCCGGCGGTGGCCGCGAGGATGCCGAAGCCACCGAATCGGCCCAGGCCATGGAGCATTGGCTGCGCCGCATACCCGACGACCCCGGCGGCCTGCTGCGCCGCAAGTTCATGCTGGAGCACTACCGCCGCCAGCAGGCGGGGGACGCACGGTGATGCATGGTACGGCGATGCGCTCACGGAGGCACGGGGGGCACAGGGTGGACACAGAACACCTCGTATATGGTTTCCGACAACCTCGGACCCTTCTTCCGATGAACCCGCACCACCAAATCGGCCCCTGGATTCACCGTCTCGTGCTCCGCCATTGCCGGTCGCTCCCCCGGCGTCCCCGCGGGTGTAACGAGACGAATTCCGCCGTGCCTTCGTGCCGCCGTGAGAGTCTGTTGTCATG